>JBLMXX010000518.1:0-8196 GCA_050257995.1 Acidobacteriota bacterium
GGGTGTTAGAATAGCGAGAAAAAATGAATACATTTGAACGTATCAAACGTCATGCGCAAATAACGGTAAAGAACTACCAGGACCTTCCCAGTCCCCCGTTTCTCGTCTTGTTCATCAACTCGATTTGCAATATGAAGTGTGAGCATTGCTTCTATTGGCGGAATCTCAATCGACGGGACGACCTGACCTTTGAAGAACTGGTTGCACTGTCGCGCTCGCTCGGTCGCGTCGAGAACCTGAATCTCTCCGGGGGCGAGCCATTTCTTCGCAAAGAATTCAGCGAGATCTGTCGCCAGTTCATCCGGCAGAATAAGGTCCGCCAAATCTACGTCCCCTCGAATGGTTACTTTACGGACCGGATGGTCAAGCAAATCACGGAGACGCTTGAGGACAAGTCCCTCGAATTGTTTGCCGTCGAACTCTCACTTGACGGCATGGCAGAGTATCATGACAAATTCCGGGTTGCACCCGGGTCCTTTAACAAAGCCATGCAGAGTTACGATGCGCTTGCCAAACTGCAAGAGCGCGATCCGCGCTTGCGCATCCATTCGATTTCTACGGCGACGAGCGTGAACCTTGAGGAGATCCGGCAGCTCACGACGTATCTCTATGACCGTTGCCCCAAAATGGATCACCATAACCTTGCCATGATACGAGGCGATCGCAAGAACCCGGCTCTGCTGGCGCCGGACCTAAAGCAGTATCAGGATCTCTACGTATATATCCGCCGTCTCTGGGCGCCGCGCGAGACCGGGCGATACGGCGGTATCGTCGAGCCGATGTTGCAGTGGGCGAAAATCCAGACGGTTGCCCAACAAACGCAGGTGATTCCTTGCCGGGCGGGCAAAATCAGTGCCGTGGTGTATTCCAATGGCGACGTCAGCATCTGTGAGCTGCACAAGCCGTTGGGCAATCTACGGGACAAACCCTTTTGGGAAATTTGGGACTCGGAACAGGCTCGGACTCTGCGTACCTCTGTGGCGGCGAAGGAGTGTCATTGCACGACCGAAGTCTTTCTGTGGTCCAGTATTGTGTATCAGCCGGTACCGCTGGTACGGACCATGCTGAGCGCGAAAGCATGGGAAAATCCAAAGCCGCTGGGTCCGGGGGAGAAACTTGTCGTGCCTGCTGACAACTTCCAGAGGACAGGCACGCCGGTGCCTGCACAGCCCATTGCGATCTCTGATTCCAAATTGGAATGATTAACATCCAAGCGGCTCGGTTGGTCAAGAACTTGATGTACCTTTCCGGTGCGGAGGTGGTGAGTAAACTAGTCACCTTTGCGGCGGTTGCCTACCTGGCCCGCGTGGCGGGACCGGCGGGTTACGGGTATATCGAATTCGCCGGCGCGGTGTTGTTGTGTGCCGGTCTCATCGTAGACCAGGGGTTCGGTCCCTACGGGGCACGGGAAATCGCCAAGGCGCCGGAACGCACGGCCGAGTTGGTCTCGGAAATCGTTTTCGCGCGGTTCATATTGGCGCTTGTCGCTTACGCCGTCATCATCGCATTCGCGCTTCTGCTGGTCCATTCAACTACCGTCATCCTGTTGCTCGTAATCTATGGAATAAGCCTCCTGGTCACGCCACTGTTGCTGCAATGGGTCTTCCAAGGACACGCTGAGATGCAGACAGTCGGGGTGCTTCAGGTGATCCGCCAGGTCGCTTATGCGGCAGTGATCTTTGCGTTCGTTCGAACCGAGGCGCAAATCTGGGTCGCCGCCGTCGCAGAAGTTGTGGGAGTAGGCAGTGCCGCCGCGTACGGAGTTTGGATGTACCGGCGCAAAATGGGAGAATCTATTCGGGCGCGTTTTGTCCTTTCGCAGCAATTGTTTCGAGAAGGTGTTCCGATCGGGCTGAGCCAGATGTTCTGGATGATACGGATGTACGGGGCGACGGTCATCGTGGGGTTGATCGCGTCGGAGCAGGACGTGGGATTCTTTGGCGCGGCCATGCGAATTCTCATTGCCTTGCACGCCTTTATCTTTCTCTATTATTTCAATCTCTTACCTTCCCTTTCTCAAGCGTGGCAGAGAAAGGATGGGACGTTCGGCGCGTTAATCGCACGCTCCCTTCATACCGTTGGGTGGTTGAGCATGGCGGGCGGTCTGGCATGGGCGTTGGTCGCGCTGCCGGTGATGACAGGAGTCTACGGTGCTGCATTTGCGCCGGCAGGGGTCGCGCTCCAATGGCTTGCCGGTGTGGCGGTTGCGGCGGCATTGAGTGGTCACTATCGTTTTGGTCTCATTGCATCAGGTCAGCAGAATGTAGAAATGCTCGTTTCGGCACTCGGCGCCGTGGTTGTACTGATTCTAGTTCCAGTGGGATACAGTCAGAGAGGCGTGAGCGGGGCCGCCGCGGGACTGGTCGCTGCAGAAGTGTTGGTCTGGCTGGCAGCATGGGCGGCGGCACGCAAGATAATTGGTCTGGAAGCCCATGCCGTTCTTTTGGTGCGGCCTTTCCTGGCATTGGCAGCGGTGCTCGGCCTTTTGCAAGTCTTACCCCATTTTTCGATGCTATTCCAGTCTGTGTTGGCGGTAACGCTCATGGCTGGACTTGCTCTCCTGATGGATGGCGATGTAAGGAGTCAAGTCCGGGGTCTGGCGATGGCATCTCACGCATACCTCGTAGGGAGTAATCCTGAATGATAAGAAAATTTTTGCCGAACATCCTGATTGCACTCTTATCGGTCCTTGTCACCTACGTTGCATCGGACATTGGATATCGAATCTACAGGCGGTATAAGATTGCCTCTGAATATACGGAATATTACTTTCAGGGTATTGACCAGCCGGTATATCTTTTCGACGAGCAAATCGGGTATCGGTACAAGCCCAATTCGAAAGTCCTCTATGCCAACTTCGACAAGACGAACGATGTGCTCCAGTCCAACCATTTCAATGTGAATAACATGGGGCACATTTCGCCAACCGATGATACGGTTGCCAAGCCAGCCTCAGAGTTCCGAATCGGTATACTTGGAGATTCATTCACAGCGTCTATCCATAATGACACCCCCTGGCCTTCGCTTTTGGAGCAGCGGCTGAATGCCGATGATAATCTGAAGATAAAGTTAGGCGTATCCTCATTCAAGGTCATCAACTTTGGGATGGACGGCACGGGAATCGTTCAATGGCCTAGCGTTGTCTCGAATGAAGTGTTGCGATTCAACCCCGACCTCCTGATTGTCAATTTTATTACGGATGACATTACCCGGCGTTTTCTTTGGAGGATATCGGTCAAGCCGCCCCGGTCCAATGGCGATTACTATCTGGGACTCATGTGCAGTACTCTCCCGGCCACGCTTGAGAACAGGGATTGCGCGGTCCTTAAAATGATTACGTTCAATACTCCCCTGTTCGACGACAGGAATCAACTCTCGCGCATCAAGCGAGAAATATATGACGAAGAGTCCGCCCGGATCGATTGGCTTTCCTTCTACCCAGAACTGCTGGCAAGGACCCTCGGGCGATCGCTGGGCCTTCGTCCCCGGTTGAGTCTTTCCGATGACGAGATTCCATACTTTCGAACGGACGAGGAGGGGATCAAGGCGAGCACAGAGGCGCTGCGACAGATCAAAAGCCTGTTTCCACACACTTTAATTTTACACATCCCGATGTACGTGGAACTCCGACCCGGGTCCACTCCCCCGAATGTGATCGAAACTATGCGAACCAGAGTTCGGTCGATGCAAAGAGACTCGAGCCTGGATATTGTGTTGATGCAGGAGCATATGCCGGATCCGTCCGACGACGCCGAAGTATTAAGTTGGTTCAAATTGCCATGGGACCCACACTTTAGCAATTATGGTGCGAGTGTCTACGCCCAGGCTGTCTATGGTCAATTGGAGGAGAGATTGTTGCAGGGTGCGACAACTTTACATGGCAACTGATCTTCCAAGCCGTTTTGTGACAACTTTGCTTGCAGGTGAGGTAGGAAGATCGTGGGACTGATTGGGGTGAGTGAGTTTTTGGTCCTTGCATTACTGCCGGGACAGTGGATCACATTTGGGCTTGCCCTTCCCGAGCTGCCATTTTGGGCTAGGTTTACGGGCGGAGCGGTGCTCGCTCCCCTGGTCATCTTCGTGCAGTTTTACGCACTCCGACTTTTAGGAGTGCCTTTCGAGAGCACCGTTACTCTTTTGGTTGTAGTTAATCTTCTTGTGCTCGTTCTACTTTTCATGCGTCGCCGCGAACTTTCCTTGCCTGACCGGCGTTCGCTCGCGGGCGTTGTGCTGGTGCTATTGGTTCCGATCTTGCTGCTCTCGCGCTTGCTGTTCGACCCTTACAGCCGTGTCTACACAGGCCATTCCTGGTTGTATTCCGACCCGGTCTATATGATTGCGAATGGCGATCTGGTATTGCAGGATCCAGAACTGGCGGGTGTGCGGCTGGATTACCCGTGGGCCGGTCTCGTCTATGAGGGAATCCTCTGTTACGTGATCAGTTCGCCTCCCGCGGCAGGTTATATCTGGGTCAATATGCTGTGGCTCCTCTTCGTCAGTGCCTTTGCTATCGGTGTAGCGGGCGAATTGGGAGGGAATCGCTTTTCCAGGATTACGTCACTCGTGTGGCTTTTCTTTGGCGTAAATTTTTTGGGGTTTGTGCTGGAGAAGGTAATTTGGACGGCGTGGGGCAGGTGGTATCCTTTGACCGGAGACTATCGTTACACGCCCTGGGTCATCAAGTTCCTGTTCTTCGAGCAGGAGCCCCTTACGCTCGGGGTGTTCATCGTTCTCCTTTTCCTTATCGTCAGGCAAAGATCACAGCCGCTTACCGGATATCCCCTGGTCCTGGTTGGACTATTGCTCTGCGAGTTGGCAGTGCTTTATCCTCTTTTATTCCCCGCTGCGGCTGCCCTGGTGGGAGCGAGCATATTGGCAGTCCTGCTCGAGCGCTATCGTGCGACATTGATCGAGCTGGTCCGGGAGATTGCTCCGGCTGTCATTATCGTCTTGGCTGGCGCACTGGTGTCCTTTCTTAACGTCAGGTTTTTGACACAGGACCGGATCACTCCAACCTGGTTCTTTGATACGGCTTGGAAATGGAAAATATTGGCGACTCTGGTCGTCACCGGTCCTCTTTTGTTTGGTCTCGTCCTGGCCTTTCGCAAATGCTGGAATGAAAGACGTTCTGCCACCATCGTCCTCATCCTTGGCGCAATCGCCAGTGCAATTCTATTCATTTTGTTTACAATACCGGGCTTTGGGAATGAATACAAGTTCATCTTTACGGCTGCGATCTGCCTCGCTCCATTTTCAGGCATCGGGTTGGAAGCCTTTAACCGGCGACTTGGAAAGGCGGTTGTGCCGGTTTACGCGATCACACTCCTGATATTGGCTGCTCCCCTCGCCATAAAAATGTATACCGACTATCCATGGTTTGATGGTACTAAATTGTCTATCCCGCCGCCGGCCGTGCAGGTCAGCACTTTCGATCTGCGACTGACGCCCGACGACCCATTCTCGGCATTTTACGATTTCATCCGGACCCAAACTCCCGTAGACAGCATTCTCGTATTGGAAAATGCTGATCTGCATTGGCCGACATTGACCCAGCGCCAACTCTTCGTCCCCCCGCTGCAGACCAAGCCGCATCCGGGTGTTAACATCATCAGCGACGATATCCTGCAAGTCTCCAGGGGTTATGACAAACAGATCTTTGTGAAGCGAAGACTCATCCTCGACGGGTTATTTGATCCCAAGAGTGATGCGCTGCGCGCCGGGTCATTGACTGAAATCCTTGCGCTAAATCGACCCGTTGCCATCGTCATGGAAAAGCAGTACAATAGCGCTTTGCTAGACTGGTTATCCCTGCAGAAAAGGGGTCGCTTGCTTTACGACCGCAACGGCTTTGTCCTGTGGCTGATTGACGCGAGCCATGCTTAGATGGTGCATCTGCAAAAACATACCATGCCAACCCCAATTTTCAAAAGTAAATGGCTCGCCATTGCGGTGCTGGGCATCATTGTCCTTCTCGGCGCATTGGTCCGCTTTCAGGACCTGACGGAAAAAACAATCGCTCACATCGAGATCTATGTGCCGGGTATTCAGTTGCCGTCTGGTCTCTCCGACCCGAATCCGCGATTGGGTCTCAGGGATACGTTGATCGGAGTGATGGTCGACGGGGAGCCGCATCCTCCCGCCTATTATATTTTCATGCTGGGGTGGACCCGCCTTTTTGGCGCGGGCATCCTATCGCTCCGCTTGCCTTCCGTCTTGTTGGGGATTGCAAGTATCCTACTTATTGCATGGCTCGGTCTGCTGGAGCGGGACAAGTGGACGGGAATCCTCGCGGCAGGGATGTTCGCGTTCAATGGGCACCAAGTCTTTTGGTCGCAGACTGCCAAGATGTATTCGATGGGTTGCTTTCTTGGTATCTTGTCCACGCTCCTCCTTCTCCTCGCTTTCCGACGGCAGTCTTGGCAGCGCGCGGTTCAGGTGGCTTATTTGGTCGTTACCCTGGCCGGATTGACGACGGTGGTCTACTTTTGGCTGCTGTTCTTTACTCACATTCTCTGGGTTTTGGCACGAACTATCGCCAAGCGGAACGCCGCCCCCGGTCTGCTACGCTGGCAGTTCCTGGCCTGGATTCTAGCAAGCCCTTTGTTGTCGTTGGCAATCTTCCAAAGCCACAGGGAATCCTACCTCTCTCCCAATCCCCTACAGGACTTGGTCGACTATTTGCAGTTTGGATTTCTTTTCGAACCGGATTTTTTTGCCTTAGCACCCCAGACATGGCTTGCGGTTGCCACTCTGGTCCTTCTCCCGGTAGGGTTGGCCCTGCTCGTTTTGGGACTCTGGGCTTGGGGGAGAAACGTCGAGACGGAAGAAGCGGTTGCCGTGGCTGTGCCATGGCCGCTGACGGTCTTTGCCGGGTTACTGGCTTTTGTCGCCATTCTTAGATTGGCTCAATTCACTCGCGGACTGGACGCGAGCCGGACCGGCTGGGTAGTGGCTTCCAGTCTTGTTCCCCTGTTGCTCGTCGTGATCGACTTGCTGCTGCGGCGATACTGGAATCACATACAAAATATGGGGGGAGGCGCGATCGTGCGCGGAGCGCTGGATCGCGTTCGAAACTCTCCGAGCATCCTACTCGCGATCCTGCCCGTCGCGGCACTGGGCGCGGTCGCCCCGATGATGCCGCTCCTGGCTTCGCGAACAGCAATGCTTTTCACCCCTTATCTGCTGCTCGTCGTCGCCTGGGGTGTGTTGTCCCTGTTGCGGAGACATAGAGTGTGGGCAGCCCTCTTGCCGGCTCTAGCCGTCATCTTTTGGTTTAGCATTGTGTATTATCGGGACAGCGCTATCGAGCATCCGACGGATTATAAGGGGCTGGCCGAACAATGGATTCCACAGATCGGAGATTCTGACCTGGTCTTCCTTCAGCGCCATTGGGCAACGACTCCCATCTTTTATTATCTCAAGGGAGACCGGTATCACTTTATAGCGAGTAACTATGGGGAAGCCGTGCAAGAAGGACCTACCGCGCGCATCTGGGTCTTGACTCCCACCGGTCTGCCGGACCCGCCGGAAATGGTTCAAGCCCTCAAAGGTTACGACGCTCAGAAGACATTAGAGGCACTTAGAATCAAGGCAACTCTCTACACTGCCCCCGGTCACGGTTCCACTGCCACAGGTCATGCGTTTGGCGGGGCCGATGGCAGTTTCCATGTCGATTCAGCCTTTTCAGCTCTTCTGTACGCGAGATAGGAGAGTTTATCAGAGTGGCATTGCCTTCCTGGAAGATACGCTCGAATTCAACAGAGTCTGGTCCCGCGAGCATGCCCGACGTGCGTCTCCGGCGTGTGGTGATACAGGCTGTCTTCTTGTCGGTGATTCTCAACACGATTGGACAATTCCTGTTCAAAACCGCGGCGGTCCAGTCTGTCGCGTCACCTTTTGGACTCTTCCAGGAGAGCTGGACCTGGATCGCTCTACTCGTGTATGCGGCCTCGGCTGTCACCTGGCTATGGGTACTCGCGCGCGCACAGCTTTCCTTTGTCTACCCAATTCTGTCAGTCAGTTTCCCACTGGTCGTAGGTCTGTCCGTTATCTTGTTCGGCGAGCCGGTTTCGCTCATACGCTGGATCGGTGTTGCCGGCATTGTGGTTGGCGTTTCTCTTCTAACAAAGACATGATTGGACGGCAATGGTAAAAATGCAAGATTCGAGATTAAACTTGGTTGGATTGCGTGCGCCC
>JBLMXX010000519.1:0-7551 GCA_050257995.1 Acidobacteriota bacterium
AATGACTATCTTGCCGCCGCGCCCCTGCCCGCCGATGTGATCGTCCCCGTGCCTCTCCATTCCGAGCGCGAACGGACCCGCGGTTACAACCAATCGCTCTTGATCGCCCGCGAACTAGCCCTATCCCAAAAGCTCCCAATGTGGTATAATGTAATCAAGCGCACGCGCGCGACGTCGCCCCAGGTGGAGCTGGACGCGGCGGCACGGCGCGAAAACGTTCACGACGCCTTTGCGGCAACGGAGGAGGTCGCCGGGCGCCGCGTGCTCCTGATTGACGATGTCTGCACGACCGGCGCGACCATGGACGCGTGCAGCCGGGCATTAAAACAGCGCGGAGCAAAATCAGTGTGGGGGCTTGCCCTCGCACGCGGGAGGTGATGCGCACTTTTACAACTGAATAGGACGATCGAGTGGGCAAAACAAGAACCAGAGGAGGACGCGATGCAACTGATTGTCAGTGGGAAAAATCTCGAGGTGTCCGATTGGCTCAAAGAGTATGTCGAGAAGAAAATCGGCAAGTTGGATCGCTACTTACCCACTTTGACGGAAGCGCGCGTGGAACTGGCGTTGGAGAACACCAAGAACGCCGCGCAGAGTCAGGTGGTTCAGGTGACACTCCGAAACAACGGCACCATCCTCCGAGGCGAGGAACGGTCGGCGGACTTTACGGCCGCCATCGACGCCGTTTCGGAAAAACTGACCAAGCAAATTGACCGCTATAAAGGCAAACGCCATCGCGGTCGTGCCTCCAGTGATCGAGAGATCGAGCCAGAGCAAGTCGAAGACGATGGACCGATGCCCAGCATCGTGAGGACCAAACATTTTCGTACTCCACCCATATCGGAGGAGGAAGCGATTGAACAAATGGAACTGTTGGGTCACAACTTTTTCGTGTTCTTTAACCGGGACCGCGGCGCAATTAACGTCCTGTACCGGCGCAACGACGGAAACTACGGGTTGATCGAGCCCGAAATGGCATAGCAACGAAAGGGGGGGCTAGGGCAGTGCTCTAGCCCCTTTGTATTTTCCACGATGTCTACACTGGTCACTCTATTTCTTTTTGTGAAAGGCACCGCCGGGGACCCGGTCGAAAACCTGGTCGCGCGTGCTCAGTGTGCCGCCGCCCTCGACACCCTGGAAAAACTGGGCGCCATTCCCGAAGTCGGCTCCCGGGTCGTTTCGACGGCTAATGCCGAGCTGGCGGAACGCGCGGCCGCCCTGGGCGCCCATGTCGAATTAGACCCGCCCGGCGAGGAGTTTCACTTCGGCAAGCGTCTCGCCGCGCTCGTCGACGGGTATCGCGCGACGGTCCCGCTCTATGTCGGCGGGGGCAGTGGCGCATTGATGCGCGTGGAGGATTGGCGAGGCCTGGTCCGCAAGATCCTGGACGCTTCCAACACGGTCATTCCGAACAATTTCTATTCGTGTGATTTTGCGGCGTGGTCGCCCGGGGACGCGCTGCGACGGGTCCCGCCCCCGGTACTGGACAACGATCTCGCCTACCGCCTGGGTGAGCGAGCCGGACTGCAAGTTGTTCGGCTGGCGAAAGACGCCGCGAGCCAGCTCGATATCGACACTCCTTCAGATCTGTTAGCGCTTGCATTTCATCCGGCCGTGGGGGCGAACCTGCGCGCCTTTTTGGAGACCGTGCGCCTGGATACCCGGCGCGCCGGTCGGATCCGATCGCTCATGGCAACCCGCACCGCCACGTTGCTGGTGGCAGGGCGCGTGTCGGCCTCGATGGCGCTCTACCTGGAACGCGAAACCCCCTGCCAGTGGCGCATTTACAGCGAGGAACGCGGGATGCGCGCCAGCGGGCGCGAACGGCGCGGCGAGGCGCGTTCCCTGCTGGGTCATTATCTGGACCAGGTCGGCGCCGCCGGCTTCTTCGCCACGCTGGCGCGGTTGGCAGATGGAGCCATCCTCGATTCGCGCGTCTTGTTCGCCCACCGCCGCCTGCATCCTCCCGCCCCGGACCGTTTCAATTCCGATCTGCTCTATCCGGAAAGCATTCGGGATGAGTTCGTTCACTCATTTACGTTGGCGGCGCGCGACGCATCCATCCCGGTCCTCCTGGGCGGTCATTCGCTCGTCTCGGGAGGGATGTATGCGCTGGCGGAACAATAGGAACAATAAAAGTCGCAAAACTAGCACAATCCCCGCCGAATGTGGTATAATTGGCAGCATGGCAATCACGTCTTTCGCAATCACCGACTCTAAATGAGGCAGGGACAAATGCCCAAGCGCAAATCATCTCCGCGCCCGTCCAAGAAAAAATCCCCACCGACCTCGCCGCCCTCCCGGAAACCCAATGCTCCTGCAAAGGCAACTGCCCCCAGGCAAAATTACACCGAGGAATATACCGATTACCTGGAGCGCTACGAGCTATACGGCGAAGGACGCCCTCGGCTCAGTCCCGCCGAGTTCGACCGCCTCGACGAGGAAATGCTGGATTTGCTTGCACAAGAATCTGAGCAAGGGGTTCTCACCGATGATCAAATCGTTCGCCTCCAGGAGCTTGAATTTCTATTGCTCGACTCGGACCAGTAAGGCAAACGCGTGCCTATGAGCCAGGTCGTCCTTTTCGTCTGCACGGGCAATGTGTGCCGCTCACCTATGGCAGCCGCTCTTTTCAACCAGCAGGCTCGCCGCACCGGGGAGAGCGATTGGGTCATCGCACGCTCGGCGGGCACCTGGGCAGTGGATGGACAACCCGCGTCGGGCTTTGCCATGAATGTCATGGCCGAGCGCGGGCTGGATTTAAAGTCCCACCGGGCGCGCACTCTGACAGACCAGGACCTCCAGAACGCCGACCTCATCATCGTCATGTCGCGAGGGCACCGCGATGCCCTGATCGCCGAGTTTCCAGAGGTCCAGAACAAGCTTCACCTCATCAGCGAGCTCTCCGGCCAAACCTATGATATTCCCGATCCCTACGGGGGGCCGCTTTCCGAGTACCGCAACTGTGCCCTCCTGCTGAGCGCTCTCGTCGAAGGGGGGTATGATCAGATCAAGAGCTGGCTTACCCCGAACCCAACTTGAGCCAAATCTTAAAGCAGATTTTCACGCGACTCTATCAGTCGCTTAACCACCGGCGGATGCACAGCCGGTTTCAAGCGGGTGCCGTGCTCGCCCTCATCACCGGGTTGTCGCTGGCAGTCCTTTCCCGCTCTAACCTATTCAGCCCCTACCAGACCCGCCTGAGTGACTTGATCTATCGACCCGCGCCCCCATCCGGTCAGGTGATCATCGTGCAAATCGACGATGCCAGTCTGGCGGAAATCGGACCCTGGCCCTGGCCGCGCGCGACGCTTGCTTCCCTGCTGGGCACGCTCGCCGGTGCCCAACCCCGCACGGTCGTTCTCGACACCCTCCTGTTGGAGCCTGCGACCGGGGATGCGGTCCTGGCGCAGGCGTTTGAAAGCATTCCAAACCTATACCAGCCCGTCGCCGGGGTAAACACCTCGCGGATTTTGCCGTCACCCTTTACCTTTCCTCTTTTTGATCTTGCCCTCACTCCCTCCGCTGCACTCATCACCTCGAACACGCACCTGGGGCACGATATGGTCGTGGCAGACCACGATCAGGTGGTCCGTCGCGTGCCGGTGGCCATCGAAGCAGGTGGCAGGAAATATGCCGCCCTGGGGATCGCCGCGCTCTCTGCTAGCCGTCCCGCCCTGCTCGCATCGCCCGAGGGGGCCGCGAGCGCCAATCTCATCTTGCAGTTATTGGCAGACGGTCAGGGCAACCTCTACATCAATTTTTCAAAATGGGACAGCCGTTACGTCATTTCGGCGGCAGACCTCCTGCAAGGGCGCGTGAGTCAAGCGCGACTCTATGACAAGTCGGTCTTTATCGGGCTCTCCGGCTCCGCCGCCAAAGAGGATTACGAGACTCCGGTAACCTCCGGGGGTCAACATACGTACTCTGTCGAGATCCAGGCGGACCTGGCAGAGACCGTCCTGAGCGGACACCTTTTGTTCGAGCAAGACGGACTGGCCCAGATAACGATGATTCTCCTGATGGCGCTGCTCGCGGGCGCGACACTCCCGCATTTCCGGTTTCTCTCCGCCGCGGGATTCACGATCCTTTATTTTCTGGCTTACCTGGGCTATGCCTTTGCAAAATTCGACGGCGGAATCATCGTCCAGCCATTGTACCCGACGCTCGCCCTCGTCGTGACGTTTGCTCTCACGATGACGTACCGCTACGTTGCCGAGGACCGCCAACGTGAGCGGGTCGAACGGCTATTCCGCCGTTCCGCGCCCGCATCGGTCGTCGAGCAGGTGCTCACGGTTTTCGATGTCGGCAAACTGCGACTCTCGGGAGTACGGCGCGAGATCACCCTCTTGCACGTCGACTTGCACTGCTTTTCCACTCTGACCGATGTGCTCGCTCCCGAAGACCTGATGGAGGTCCTCGACCTGTATACCTCGCGGATCGTCCAACGGGTATTCCAGCATGCCGGACTGGTGGTGAAGCAGACGGGAGAATCCCTCGTCGCCGCCTGGAATCTCCCGTTGAATCAAAGCGACCCGGCGCGCCGGGCGGTCCTGGCGGCGATGGAGATCCGGGCGGAGCTTGCCAAATTGACTTCTGAGCGATTCAAGCGGCTTCACATTGAAATCGCGATGGGGATCGCGACGGGAGACGCGGTCGCCGGAAGTGTCGGCGCTTCGTCCCGCCGTGAGTACGCCATCGTCGGCGAGGTTGTCGCGATCGCCGAGCGACTGGCCGCCAACAGCGACCGGACGGTCTTGATCGACGCGACCACGTGCGAACGGGTCGGAGGAGAGTTTGAAACGCGGGAGGCGAAACCGATGCGGGTGCGCGGGAGAGCGGACCCGGTGCCGGCGTGGCAGCTCCTGCTGCCGTTAGACCCGGAGGTGCGCGCGGAAATGGCTAGTCCGGCGACAGAAGAGGATTGACTCGCGTTAACGGCCCGGCGCGAGGAACGGCGCCCAGTCCCGGTATTCATCCAGGAAATGAAAGAACAGGGCGCGCATCGAAGGGCTGGGTTCGGCGGGCTTGTGGAGGAGCGCCATGTGCGCTTCTGCCACCGTCTTGCCGCCCTTGCGTCGATTGCAGGTGGGGCAGGCGCTGACCACGTTTTCCCAGATGTGGGCGCCGCCGCGATGCCGCGGCATCACGTGGTCGATGGTGAGATGATTGCCCTGGGTGCCGCAGTACTGGCAGGTGAAATTGTCGCGGCGAAACACGCCCCGGCGCGATAGTTTTAGATGTGGGCGCGGTCGATGGACCAGGTGTGCCAGCCGGATGACGGATGGGCGCGGGAAGTTGCCGGTGCAAGTCTTGAAATGCCCGCGACCGTTGAGGACGATTTCGGCTTTGCCGCTGATGAGCAGGACGACCGCGCGATGCGCATGACACACGTTCAGCGGCTCATAGTTCTGGTTGAGAACGAGAACGGCTTGCCCCATCTTCTTCCCGGTGTCTACCGGCTCCCCTGCTTGCGTGCCCGCCCGAGGTCCCACAACATTTTCTGCCGCACGAGCGCATAATAAGCCGTGAGGACGCTCAACAGCAGGCCATGTCCGCCATCGCGCCAGCCCTGCAGGGAGAAATAGCGGCGAAGAAATTCCCGGAGCGGCTGCCCAACAAAGCCGCGCAGCCGCGCGCGCCTGCCTTCTTCGAACCAGATGCGGGCTTCAGAGCGCGTGTATTTCGTGTTCCGCGTGCGGAACTGCGCCACGGTTTCATAGTTGAAATGGACGAGCGGTTCGCGCAACCGCCTGGTCTCGCCCTCCCAAAGCAGCAATTCGTGCACCTCGCGCGCGGGGTCGAACCGCCCCTTGCCGCGGCGCAGCAACCGCGGCTGATAGTCCGGCGACCAGCCGGTATGCCGGATTTCCTTCCCAAAAATAACGTTCCGGCGCGGCACCCAGAAGCCGGCGACGGTGGAGGGACAATTCTCGATCACAAAGCGGACCTCTTGCCCCAGCGCCCGCGTGGCGCGCTCGTCCGCGTCGATAAAGAAAATCCAGTCGGACTCGACCAGGTCAATGGCAGTATTGCGCTGGCGGGCGTAATTCGTAAAGGGACGCGCTTCCACCCGCGCGCCCATCTCGCGGGCGATCTCGACCGTGCGGTCCAGGCTGCCCGAGTCCAGGACGAGCAGTTCATCGGCGAAATCACGCACCGAGGCAAGGCAATCGCGGATATGGCGTTCTTCGTCGCGGGTGAGCACAATAACGGCAAGATTCATAGGTCGATTGGTCGATTGGTTAGTGCGGTCCTGTCATTGCGGGCCACGGAGGGCGAAGCAATGACAGGCAGAGTTTCTTAGTAGTCGCAATGACAATTGTGCGCTAGTGAGCGTCCCTGGTTAGACTCGCAACCTCGGCGTACGCGCCCAGCCGCCGGTTCATTTCATCTTCCGTCAGCGAGCCAGAGCGGACGGCGGCGCGCGTTTGGCGCGCGGCCTGCCACAATCCCCAGCGCACCAACTGCCGCGCGGCGACGCGGAAGGCAGGCGAATAGTGTTTCTCAAACAACCGGAACCGCGCGCGCCACAACTCGACGAACATTTTCTCGCGGAACTGGCGTGTGCTCTGTGCTTCGTGGTGAACGATTTCGGCTCGCGGCACGCACCAAATTTGCCAACCCGCGCGCCGGATGCGCATGCACCAGTCGATCTCTTCGCAGTAGATAAAAAACCCCTCGTCCAGCCATCCGACGTGTTCCGCCGTCTCCCGGCGCACCATCAAATCGGCGCCGAGGGGATGGTCCACCTCGAACGGCTCGCCCCGGGCATACCATTCACGCGGATAGCGACCATTGACGCGTGAATTCGTCAAGCGCCAGTTGAGCGGGAAAAAGTCCAGCCAGATCTGCGCCAGCGTCGGAAAGGCAAACGCCGAAGGCTGGGGGGAGTCATCGCCATAGTACAGGCGCCCGCCGCACGCGCCCGCTCGCGGGTGCTCGTCCATGAACCCGACCAGCGTTTTGAGCGCGCCGCCCCGTACCGCGGTATCGGGATTGAGCATGAGCACGTAGCGACCCTGCGACCGCGCAAAACCCTGGTTGTTCGCCGCCGCAAATCCGCGGTTCTCTGCGTTTTCGATCAAGCGCGCCGACGGAAACTGCGCGCGCACCATAGCCGCGCTCCCGTCGGCGGAGGCATTGTCCACGACGATCACCTCGCGGGAGGGGTTGGTGCCCTCTACCGACCGGAGGCACTGTCTCAACAGTTCGCGGACGTTATAGCTCACGACGACGATCGAGACATCCATCACCGGCTCGCTTGGTCCATCGCCTACTGGAAAGCCGCGAGGCGCTGGGCGACCTCCTGAGCAAAACGCCCGATAAACTCCTGCACGAACACCGCTACATCCCGCTCCGGATCTTGGATCAAAGGAGTGAGGTCCATCCCAAAGTTCAACCCGGTGGTCACGTCCGTTGCGTGCGAGGCAAAGTAGGTGGCGTGCGCGCGCCGCCGTCCCAGGGTCGCCAGGTCATAGCGTTTGCCGCCGGAGATCTGCGAGTCGAAAACGCCCAGGAGCGCGGACTGGAGGTTTTCATGCGCCGAGA
>JBLMXX010000520.1:0-4783 GCA_050257995.1 Acidobacteriota bacterium
TCGACGCGATTGCACGAGTCCCCCGCTAGCGGGGCATGAAAAGTCGGCAGGACAGCCGGACAGTGAAAACAGGAGGCAGGAATGGGGTTGTTGAAGGATAGCGATCGCGAGCAGCTGCGCATTCAATTGGAGCAGTTGCAGAATCCGGTCAAACTCGTCTTTTTTACCCAGGCGCTGGATTGCGATTATTGCCCGCTCACACAGCAGTTATTGGAAGAAGTCATCAGCTTGTCAGACAAACTCAAGCTGCAAATCTATAATTTCAACATCGATAAAGACCAGGTTTTTGAATACAAGATTGCCCGCGTCCCGGCGATCGCTCTGGTCCGCGTCGAAACGCGCACGAAGGATGGCGTCGAGGAAACCGTCGACCGGGATTATGGGATTCGCTTTTACGGCGTTCCGGCCGGTTTTGAATTCGCCTCTTTGCTCGGGGACATCATGGATGTGTCGAGCGGCGATTCGGGCTTGAATGAGCAGAGCAAAACGGCGCTCGCCCAACTCAAGGAGCCCGTGCATTTGCAGATCTTTACGACTCCTACCTGACCGCACTGTCCTACAGCGGTCAGGTTGGCCCACAAGATGTGCATGGAGAGCGAACTGGTCACGGCCGATATGGTCGATGCCTCAGAGTATCCGGAACTCTCGGATTCGTACCACGTTTACGGCGTACCGCTCACGGTCGTCAACAACACCGGGCGGGTCGAGGGTGGGATGCCGGAGCAGATGTTTATTCCGCGGGTGTTAGGAAGTAACGGTGGCAGTAGCGGTCCCGCGAAACCCAAAATATTGATTCCGTAAGAAAGCAAGTCCAAATGGACCCAATTAGAAAAGTGCTTGAGGAAAGTAAAACAATCGCCGTGGTGGGTGCATCGAATAATCCAGAGCGCCACAGCTATGAGGTGGCGCAATATCTACAACGGCAAGGTTTCAAGATCATTCCGGTGAATCCGGCGCTGACCGAAATGTTGGGCGAAAAGGCTTATCCCGACGTGCTCTCGATCCCAGGACCGGTGGATGTGGTGGATGTATTTCGCCGCCCCGAAGCGGTCCCGGAAGTCGTCGAGCAAGCCATCGCCAAGGGCGCCAAAGTCGTTTGGATGCAGCCGGGCGCTGAGAACATGGAGGCTGCCGAGCGCGCAATGGGCGCCGGGCTGGAAGTGATCATGGGAGTCTGCATGATGCAAGAGCACGGCGCTCTTTCAGCCAAAACCGCGTAGATGAGTTTGAGTGAGGGAGCAGGACCGTGGTGAAAGAAGTCAAGACGGCAGAAGTACGTTGGGTGGAAGGACTGGAATTTGAAGGCACGACGGGCTCAGAACATCGTTTGACGCTTGATGCCGCAGTCAAAGGCGGCGGCAAGAATCACGGTCCCAGCCCGATGGAACTTTTGCTGCTCGGCATGGCGGGCTGCACAGGAATGGACGTTATCGACATTTTGAAGAAAAAGCGCCAGGCCGTGGGTGGTTTGCAGGTAAGAGTCGAAGGGATTCGGGCCGAGCACCCGCCGAAGGTCTACACGGAAATCGAGGTAACCTATATCGTGCGCGGCAAGGGCATTTTGCCCAAAGCCGTCGAGGATGCCATCGAACTTTCCGAGAGCAAATACTGCGGCGCGGGCGTAATGCTTGGCAAGACGGCGAAGATTACATCCCGTTACGAGATCGTTCAAGAATAAGCTATGCGCATACCGTGGTGGTGGCCCTTTGGGCGTGTCGACGAAATCGCGCCCGGTGCGTTGGAAGCACTGCTCACCCGCAACGGCGGCGGGAATATCCAGCTGATCGACGTGCGCGAGGAATTTGAATATCAGCAGGGGCATATCGCGGGTGCCAGGAGCGTGCCCGTTCATTCTCTGCCGCATTCGCTGGACGCGCTTAGGTTGGATCCGCAGCGTCCCATCGTGGCTATCTGTCTTTCCGGGCATCGGAGTATTCCGGCGTATCGTTTGCTCAAGCGCAACGGATTTACGCAAGTATATAGCCTCGCGGGCGGGATGCTGGCGTGGCGGCGCGATCAACTGCCGACGACCGTGCGAGAGGCGATATGATCGGCGTGAATTATCGAGTTCCGAGCGTGGATGCCGACAAATGCCGGACTTGTCGCAAGTGCATGGCGCGCCAGTCCTGCCGGCTGAAAGCGCTTGTCCAATTTGAAGCACACGAATTGGCATACGTCGACCAGATGCTGTGCCGCGGCTGCCTCGTGTGCGTTGAGCGGTGCCCGTTCCAGGCGATCGTCGTCGAGTAAGGTCAATGCAAGTTGCAGCAGCAGGCGTGCCAGGTCTTGCTAGTGCGCACCTGCTGCTTTTGTTATTCTGAACCGGTATGATATACTCTTATCGACTCCCAACGATAAAGGATCTATTATGACCGGACGGCGTCTCATCACCATCACGGCGGCAATGATGCTGAGCCTGTTTCTCGCCTCTATCGAAAGTACGGTGGTCGCGACGGCCATGCCGACGATCGTCTCTCACCTGGGCGGGCTTTCGATTTATGCTTGGGTCTTTTCCGCCTACATGCTCGCCTCCACGACTGCCGTGCCCATCTTCGGCAAGCTCTCGGATATTTATGGCCGCCGCCCGATCTATCTAATCGCCATGACGATTTTCTTGACGGGCTCGATACTGTGCGCTCAGGCACAGTCGATGCCGCAGTTGGTCCTTTTTCGGGCGGTGCAGGGGCTGGGCGCGGGTGGACTCCAGCCGCTCGCCTTTACCATCATCGGAGATATTTTCACGTTCGAACAGCGCGCCAAAATGCAGGGCGTGTTTTCCAGCGTGTGGGGTGTATCGAGCGTAATCGGTCCCGTTCTGGGAGGGTTCCTGGTAGATCGGGCGGATTGGCGCTGGGTGTTTTATCTAAACATAGTGCCCGGTCTATTGGCGGCGACACTGATGATCCTCGCGTGGCGGGATGTCAACCCGCGTTCGCGTGGGCAAGTTGACTTTATGGGGGCTGGGCTGATGAGCGCGGGGGTGGTCTCGCTTCTCCTGGCGATGTTTGAGTTGAACTCGGGGACCGGGCTGAATGCACTGGCGTTCTTGGCGCTTCTGGCTGTCTCGGCGGCATGCCTGGGTCTCCTCCTGTGGGTCGAAAAGCGAGCGCTCAACCCGATTCTGCCGCTGTCGCTCTTTCGCGAGCGGCTGTTCTCCATTGCCACGGCGCACGGATTCCTTTCAGGGTTTGCTTTGTTTGGCAGTTCTTCTTTTGTCCCTTTTTTTGTCCAATCGGTCCTGGGGACAAGTGCCACCGCGGCAGGCGCTACGTTGACCCCGCAGCTCATCGCCTGGGTATCGGCGAGCGTGATCGGGAGCCGTTTGCTTCTGCGCATTCGTTATCGCTCGCTGGCGTTGGTCGGAATGACGTGCCTGGTCGCCGGGTCGGCTATGATGGCACTCGAGGTCAGTCCGGTGACTCCGTACTGGCTGTTGGCAATCAATGTCGCCTTTATGGGCGTCGGAATGGGATTGTCGGTGCCTGCCTTTCTCATCGTGGTCCAGTCCTCCGTGCCGCGCCAATCTCTTGGGACGGCAACGGCAACGGTGCAGTTCAGTCGGAACATCGGAGGTACGATCGGGGTGAGTGTTATGGGGGTGGTGCTCGCGCTGCGATTGGCGGCGGGGCTCACCGGCGCCGGAATCGATCCCAATTCCGTCTCGCTGAGTGGCTTGATCGATCCAATATCGGGTGGCACGGCGGCAGTGAATCTCGAGCCTTTGCGCGACTCGCTGGCGATGGCGGTGCAGTCCGTTTTTGTCATCAGCCTTCTGGCGGCGATTGGCGCGTGGATTGCCACTTTTTTTGCTCCGCGCGGTCGCCTCGGTTCGCCGCAGAGGTTGGAGAGGCAAGCACCTGTCGAAACGCCCAGTGTGCCCGCTGATTGACCTCGCGATGACTCTTCTCTGAATGCAATGACCCGCAGGTTTGTTCGAACCTGCGGGTCATCTTTTCAACTGGCAGCACGCGTGGCAGGCGCCGCCGCGGGCTGTTTGACCGGTGTGCTCAACACAAAGCCCGCGAAAATAAATATCAGAGCCAACAGTTCGCTGATGCGGAATAGTTCAATCCCGCCCAACACTCCAAGACTGTGCGCCCCGGCGGCGATCAAGCCGCCGACGGCGATCAGCGCCGTGGCGAGCGCGCGTTCGCCCATGGACTGCATGCGCATGAACCGGTAGGCGGACCAGAGCGCGCCCAGGATAAATGCCGCTGCACCGAACGTGTTAAGAATGATGAGTATCAACTGGACCGGGAAGAAGGGAAAGACCTTCAACGGAATGAATTGACCTACCGCGGTCTGGAGTTGGGCAGCGGCGATGGGCCAGAAGAGAATCAGAAGGATTCCGATCACCGAGAGCGCGACCAGGACTGCCAGAACCCAATCCGCCCACTGTTTCTTTATTACGAGATACAGCGTTCCCATTCCGAGCCAGGCTGGGATGAGGAGCGCTCCGGTGGCATAATAGGCACGATAGGTGAACTCCGACCAGGCACCGCTCAGCGTTGCCACAAGCTCAGCGGCTACTCCGATCGTCCAGAGCCCAATGGCAATCGTCCACATTAGTTGGTGCATCTTCCTGCGTTCGAGGTACTGCCGCAAAACCAGAACCGTGAAAACAATGCTTAGAATTACATCCGCGCCAGAGATCAAGGCATTCATCAAGTCGCCTCCCCCATCAGCTTGTATTCAAGCACCAAAATTCTACCATAGCCGATTCCATTCTGCAAGGGGGTGTGGTCGCCAGGGGCTTAACGGTCTCGATTCAAAGGGGGACTTT
>JBLMXX010000521.1:0-6890 GCA_050257995.1 Acidobacteriota bacterium
AAACTATCCAACTCTTGGTGCCGAGGCGCAGAATCGGACTGCGGACACCACGGTTTTCAGCCGTGTGCTCTACCAACTGAGCTACCTCGGCGCTCACGCATCCTATTCTAACCGAACTCGCTTTTCTTGTCAAACGACGCCTCCATAAAAAGGTTATCTCCCCTCGCAGACGCCGACGAGAGGAGATAACCAATCGAAAAGGAGGAGAAGAAGTGCTTCAGTTGGGCAAACAAAAAACCACAGGGGAAGACTGTGGTTTCGAACATGCGCATTTTGCTGCGCCACAGACTTGTCCCCTTCACTGCCGACGAAGTTAGCTGACGGGTTAGGGCTGAAGGATACCCCTCTCGCTTGGCGAGATACACCCCGTGCGTTCGGTTCCTCCGCTCTCTCAAATGGTCGTTGAGAGATTAGGCAGACAACGTGCTATTGAATTTTCTGTACTATACCACAAGTAACGTGCTCTGTCAAGTAGGACGATGGTGCATTTTCGCACACACGGACCTAAAAGCGTTCACCGTTCCAAGGGTCACGCCGTTCCGTGCAGTCGCCTTGTGTTATAATGAACCCATGCTGCAACTCGACGATGCGGCTCGCGCCTTCGGGCTCGAACTCTCCCCTGCTCAATTGAACGCCTTTGAAATCTACTGGCGCGAGTTGAGTCAATGGAATGCGCGCGTGAATCTTACGGCCATCGTGGACCGCGATCAGGTCTTTATCAAACACTTTTTGGACTCACTGTCGATCGCTCCGCTGCTGCGGGACGCAGGGGCAGCGCCATCGCTCGTGGATATCGGCTCGGGCGCAGGCTTGCCGGGACTTGCCCTCAAGATCGCTCTGCCGCAGCTCCGGGTGACTCTCGTCGATGCCACTCGCAAAAAAGTGGATTTCCTCCGGCACATGATCGGAGAACTGGACATCCAAAACGTTTCCGCGATACAGGCGCGCGCCGAGGATTTGGCACACGACCCCGCTCTCCGCGAACAATATGATTTCGCGGTCGCGCGCGCCGTGGCGGACTTGGCCGTGCTCCTGGAATACGCTCTGCCGTTCGTGCAGATTGGCGGGACCTTTATTGCCCAAAAAGGCATTCAAGTGGAGGAGGAAATCCGCCGAGCGAAGCCTGCTCTTCAAGTGCTCGGCGGCCAGTTGCGTGCAAGCGTGCCCGTGCAACTTCCGGGACTGGAGCCGCGCCACCTCGTTGTCGTCGACAAGGTCGCACCGACCCCCCTCACCTACCCGCGCCGAGCGGGACTCCCCGAACGGAAACCAATCCTCTGAGAGCGCCGGTCAGGGCGTGGCAATTTGACCTTCGCAGGCGCGCAGGATCCGCGCCCGCGCCAACAGTTCTCCCGTGAAATCCTCAAGGTCTGTGGCGGAAATGATCGCCTGCGGCGAATCGATCACGGTCTGAGACAGTGCCGCCCGCCGCGGGGCATCCAGTTCCGACATCACGTCGTCGAGCAGGAGAACCGGCTCTTCTCCCGTTTCCGTCCGCATCAGCGTGACCTCAGCCAATTTCAGCGACAGGGCGATCGTACGACCCTGCCCGCGCGAGGCATACGTGATGGCATCCATCTTCCCGCCCGTCGTTTGAGGCAGGCGCTCGATCAAAAAGCGCACATCGTCACGATGAGGACCCGCCAGTGTTAAACCGGCGCCCAATTCACGGGAGCGGAGCGCTTCCAGCTGATGCTCAAAGCGCGCGGCGATCTCTGAATTCCCGCCGGCTTGCGCGGAAAACATGGTCGCCTGGCGCGCCGGCGCGGGAGTATCGAGCGGAATGCTCGGCTGGTAGACCAGGAACAGTGACTCGCGCCCGTCGCTCAAGCGCGGATGGATGTCGGCGATGAGCCGGTTGTAGCGCTCGACTGTTTCGGCGCGGCGTTGGATCAGGTACGTTCCTTCCATGACCAACTGCTGGTCCCAGACCGCCAGCTCGGCAGGATTGAAAGGTCGCTCGTGGAAATCGCGCAGCAGGCTGTTGCGCTGTTCCAGCACCTGGTTGTATTTCGACAGCGCCCGGCCATACCGCGGGTCGATCTGGGACAGCGTCGTATCCAGGTAACGGCGGCGGTCTCCCGGGGAGCCAAAGACGAGGTCAAGGTCCTCCGGCAAAAAGAGCACTGCGTTCAATTCGCCCAGCAGGTCGAGCGCGCGTTTGCTCACGCCGTTGACCTTGATGCGCTTGCTCACCCGGTTGCTGCCAGGTGCGCGTTCTCCGACGACGCGGGTTTTCTCCTCGCCCGCCTGCACCAGGACGATCTCCAGCACCGTGCGCGTGTTGTTCCGCTTTTCGATCTCGGCCTCGACGCGCGCAAAAGGGATTGGCTCGTCGCTCGCGCCCCAACGCAATAATTCACGTTCCGCTCCGGCATGCGGAGAGCGCGCGGTGGCGAGATAAAAAATCGCTTCGAGTAAGTTGGTCTTGCCACACGCGTTATTGCCCTGCAGCAAAGTCAAGCCTGGAGCGAGATCGAGTTCCAAGTGCGCATAGTTGCGAAAATTGGTGAGCGCGAGACGGGTGAGATGCATGGGAAACCTCCCACGTGCATTTGATGACATTGTAACAGGGAACGATTCCAAAATCAAATTGATTTCACCACGCGCAGGTGGTATAATTCTTTCCGACCCTTGGTTCAAAGCGATGGAGGAACAACATGTCATACGGCTACACGGGCAAAATCTTGCGGGTGGACCTGGCGAATCGAAGGATTGAAACAGAGACACGGGATGACACTTTTTACCGGACGCTGCTCGGCGGGCGCGGCATGGTGGCGTACTATTTGCTAAAAGAACTGCCGCGCAATGTCGGACCGCTGGCACCCGAAAACATTCTGGTCTTTGCCGCGGGTCCCCTGACCGGCGCTGCGGTTTCAGGTCAGGGGCGGAATGGCGCCGGGGCGAAATCGCCGCTGACGGAGGGGTTTGGAAACGCCGAGGGGGGCGGCTACTGGGGCGCTGAACTCAAGCACGCGGGCTACGACGGAATCATCGTAACCGGTCGCGCGGACAAGCCCGTGTACCTATGGGTCCATGATGGGCAGGCGGAATTGCGGGATGCTTCTCACCTCTGGGGCAAGACCTCCGGCGAAACCGAAGACGCGCTTCGCGCCGAACTGAACGACCGCGCTATCCGCACCGCCCTGATCGGTCCCGCCGGCGAGAACCTGGTGCGCTATGCGGCGATTGTGAATGACCGTTCCCACTTTGTGGGTCGCAATGGGCTGGGCGCCGTGATGGGCTCGAAGAACCTAAAGGGCATTGCCGTCCGCGCCGCGCCGGGCAAGGGCAAAATGGAAATTGCCAATCCAGCGGGCGTGCAAGCCCTCTCGAAATGGATGGCAAGTCATTTGGACCTGGTGGCGGGATTGCACGAGCACGGCACGGCGCGTATCGTTCGCAGTCTGAGCAAAGCCGGTGGGCTCCCCTCGTATAATTTTCGCGATGGGCATTTCGACGCGAATGAAAAGATCACCGGGCAGACGATGAGCGCCACGATCCTGACGAAAAAAGAGACCTGCTACGCGTGCGCGGTGCGCTGCAAACGCGTGGTCGAGGTAAAGGACGGGCCGGACGGAGCCGCTCGCGGGGACCGGCCCTACGTGGACCCGCTGTACGGCGGACCCGAATACGAAACGCTGGCGGCTTTCGGCTCCCTCGAGGGAAACGACGATCTGATCTCGATTGCCAAGGCGAATGAACTATGCGCGGCGTACGGCTTTGATACGATCTCGCTGGGCGTCGTCATCGCGTTTGCGATGGAATGTTTTGACCGCGGGATCATTTCGGCACGCGAGACGGACGGGATCGAACTGAGACCGGGCAACGCACGCGCGATGGTCCAGATGATCGAAAAGATCACGCGCCGGGAGGGCTTTGGCAATGTGCTGGCAGAGGGCGTCGTCCGCGCGGCAAAAACGATCGGACGCGGCGCAGAAGAGTTTGCCATGCACACGCACGGTCAGGAAATCCCCATGCACGAGCCGCGGCTCAAGATGGGGCTGGGCGTCGGTTACGCCGTCTCGCCGACCGGCGCTGACCACAACCACAATATCCATGACACGATGTATACGAAAGAGGGCGAGACGATCAACCAGATGCGCCAACTCGACCCGGCCATTCGCCCGCTTCCCGCCGGCGACCTCAGCGCGGACAAAGTGCGCCTGCTGACCGCGAATACCAACTGGATGCACATGTGGGACAGCGCGGTCATGTGCCAATTCCTTCCTTACTCGCCGCAGCAGATGACGGACCTGTTGAATGCCGTCACCGGATGGGAGGCGGACACGAAAGAATATTTGCGCACCGGCGAGCGCGCGGCGACTCTGGCGCGCTTGTATAATCTCCGCGAGGGTTGGGACCCGAAGCAGGACACGCTGCCCAAGCGTTTCTTCGAGCCGTTCAAGAGCGGTCCATTGGCAGGCACGGGGGTGTCTCCAGAAGCGTTCGCCGCCGCCACGCGCGAGTATTATCGCGAGATGGGCTGGGACGAGAACGGCGTGCCCACCCGGGAACGGCTGCGCGAACTGGGCATTGACTCATTGTGACAGTATTTCGTTTGCCTTCTTGACCGACTCCTTTAATGCAAGATCGGGGGTCGCTTTGCCGCCGGCGACGGCAGACATGGCGTTGGCGATCAAGCCCCGGATAGAATTCCAACCGGCGACAGCGGGCTCGGCGCGGCCATAGGGCAGCCAATCAAACGCCTTGCCCATCTGCGGATTTACGCTGAGGAAATCCGCCAGCACCACTTTGGTGGACTGGCGCGCCGGCAAATAGCCGGTCGCACGCACCCATTCCGCGCCGGCATCTGTATCCATCATCCATTTGATGAACGTAAACGCTGCCCGTTGCTTTGCCGCGCTCGAGCGGACCACGGCAATGCTCGGTCCATATAGGTCCGCTGCCGGGTCTTTGAGTGAGTGCGGCAGAGGCGCGATCCCCCAATTGATTTGACTTGCCGCGCTCTTGACCGCCCGGTCATAAAACGATAGACCCGTGTAGGTATCGAAAGTAAAGACCACCTTGCCCGCTGCCAGGTCGGCCGGCTCCTGGAATGCCCGGCTCGCCAGAACTACCTGTTTCTTGCGAACAGAATCGTCCAACCACGCCAGGGAATCCAGTCCGGCTTTCTGATCAAACACTGCCACTCTGCCATCCGCGTTCAGCAATTCACCCCCACGTCCCCAGACCCAGGTCGCAAAGGCAGACGCGTCCAACTCCATTTCGTAACAGTAAATGTCGGGCGGCTTGCCGGCGGTCTCGCACACCTTGCCGAATTCATCCCAGGTCTCTGGAGGTCGGGTGAACCCGGCGGATTGGAGGAGATCGATGTTGTAGAACATCACGTGCATGCTGCGCATAAAGCCGAGACTGTATATTCCATTGCCCAACTGGGGATAGCGGTCGATGAATGCCGGAGAGATATCTTTCAGATCGCTTGCCATGAATCCGAGCTGAGAATCCTTGAGCCAGTCCCCCAGCGGGATCACGGTGCCCCGTTTTGCCAGGACGGCAATGTCGCTTGGATAAGCGAGGACCATCTCCGGAGCACTTCCATCCCCCGGCGCGGCATTGGTCTGCAGCTTGTCGAGCAAGTCGTCCGTGCCCGCCGCATAAACTGGAATCACGCGGATATCGGGGTGAATCGCATTGAAACGGTCGATCAGAGCATTCAACGCTGCCGGTTGGCTGAAGGAATGCCAGAAATGAAGCTCGACCGGTGGAACCCGCGTGGGTGTCACGGTCGGAGTGAGTGTCGGCGGAACGGGTGTCGGTGTGGCGGTCGGCGCCGGCGTCGCGGTCGGCACCGGGGTCGCGGTCGGAGGCAAGGGGGTCCGCGTGGGCACCGCCGATGTCGGTATGGGTCTGGAGTTGCATGCCACAAGCAATGCGGCGAACACGATGAGCATAACCGGGACTGGCTTGATCACGAATTCCTCTGGGACGCTAAAATAAAAATTGGCGGGTTGGATGATCGCATCAGAATCCAACCCGCCCGCCTTACTGTAAAGGTTCTACCCTACGGGCTACTTACCGTAAGTGGACAACTGCTTGTTCACCCGATCCACGCCTTCTTTCGCGGCGGCATCAGGGTCCGTCGCGGTAAAGTCGGGGCTGGATTTGCCGGTGTAGACGGCGGTGAGCATGTTCGCGATCGTGGCGCGCACACCTTGCCAGGCCGGCGCGAGCGGTTCGCGCACACCCAGCGGGAGGAAGGAGACCGCTTTCTTGAACTGCGGCAGCACCAATGCAAAGCGCGGGTTGGTCGCCTTGGCAGTGGCATCATCCAGTGCCACGACCGCATCGCGAGCGGTCTTGGAGGCAGGGAAGTAAAGGAAGCGCTGTGTCCACTCCACCTGGGTATCCTTCTGGAGCAACGATTTCATGAACAGCCACGCACCCTTTTGCTTCTCCGGCGTCGATTTAAAGATGCCCAGGCTGGGACCGAAGATGTCTACGACCTGCTTGCCCTTGGGACCCGCCGGGATCGGCGCAATACTCCATTGGAAGACGCCTTCCTTGCGCCCGTTGACCGCGTCCTGGAAGAACGGCAGACCGGCGGTGGAGCCGAATGCAAACGCGCATTTGCCATTGCCGAAATCGGCCTGGTCACCGCGCGAGGTCACAGAGGGGACCTTGCCCCAGCCGGTGGTCGCCTGGTTCTTGAGCCACTTGAGCGAGTCTACGCCCGCGGCTTCGTCGAAGGTGGCTTTCTTTTCATCCGGGCTGGCGTACGTGCCGCCGCGGCTGAACACCCACGAGGCGAACGCAGACGTATCCATGCTCGACGCGGTGGCGGGATAGCAGTACTGATCGCCCTTGGTAACGGCGGCGCAAATCTTGTCGAAATCTTCCCAAGTGGCCGGCGGGTCATTGAAACCGGC
>JBLMXX010000522.1:0-3158 GCA_050257995.1 Acidobacteriota bacterium
ACGCGGGGATCGAGATCGAGGAGGATCCACCAGTCTGCCGATGGATTGCTCTCGAACCGGCGGACGAAAAGTGAATCGCGATGTGCGCTCGTGGGCCAGTGAATGCGCGCCCAGGGATCGCCTGGAGCATAGTCGCGCACACCGGCCGCATTGACGGTCGGCTCGAGGGCGTGGGCGCGGCGCCGTCCTTCGCCCGAGCGCCGCCCGGCGGCGACCTGGATATCTGGCAGGGGCACGACGGGCGGCATCACCATCATGTTCGACGTCGCCGTGTAATCGAACGTGATCGAGTACAGTCCGAACGGGTCGCCGGTGTGCACGGTGGTGGGACCGAGCGTAAAGACGCCACGGCGGGTGCAAGTGCTTTTGATGGTCCAGCGATTTTCGGAATCGCCCCCGACGCCGGTCGCGCGGCTGGCTGCATGACCGGGCAGGGTGGAGCGGTCGCGGATCTCGACCCAGAGCGCGGGGAGCCAGTGGGTATTGACGAGCGTAAAGCGTTCCTCCACCGAGTCGCCGACCTGCGCCCAGCCGAAGCGCATTTCGCGGACCAGACTCAGATGCCGGGCGAGCGCGCGCGCCCAGAGAAACGCGATGAGCCACGTGCCGCCCAACGCGACGAGCAGCATCATCCAGCCCTGGGAAGGGACGAGCAATTGCAGGATGAAGAGAAGAATGATGAAAACGGGCAAGAGCGGTTGGTTGAGTTTCAATCGAGGCGTGTTCATCAGATATCGTCCAATGAAACGTCGCTGCACCTTTATTATATCACGGTGTCGTCCGGCGAGAGAACGCCGGGGGATAGGGCGGGCGATTGGAGGTGAGTCTGTTACCCTCAGTGTTTCACGAAGTGTCATTTCGAGGGAGCAAAGCGACCGACCCTGGCACTGCCCGCCAGGGCAAGTGGAAATCTCGTTCTTCGAATCCAAAAACGAGATCTCTCGCTGCGCTCGAGATGACAAACCAGCGTCTCGTGAAGTACTGAGAATTACAACGTAGGGCGATCTTGCACCAGCTCTGCGAACGCGTGTTCAAGTCTTGACAAGGGCGCTAATCTGCCGTATAATGGGAGCGCTCCCATGGAGAGGGCGAGAAACGACGTTGGCGGCAGGAATGCCGCTTTAAAATTAAGTGTTGTGGGAGCGCTCCCATTAGATAGGCGATTCCCCAAAGTATTGCTTGTTTTACCGCAACGTTTTGAGATCTTTACGACCGTCGTCTAGTTGTCGTTAGCGTATTGCTCCCCCGGCAGAGGTCCGCCGTGACGACTCTGGAAGAAATCGCGAAACTTGCCAAGGTCTCCCGCTCGACGGTTTCGCGGGTCATCAACGATGACCCGAAGGTAAGCCCCGAAACCCGCGCCCGCGTCCAATCCATCGTCAAGCGACTGAATTATCATCCCAACATCGCCGCCCGCGGCCTTGCGGCAGGACGCACCGGCATCCTCGGTCTCGTCATCCCCATGGGCGTGGCGGCGGTGTTCACGGACCCCTTTCACCCTATCGTGACCCAGGGCGTCGCTTCGGCTTGCAATGCGCACGGTTATTCCGTCATGTTGTGGCTTGCCGAGCCGGAATACGAACGCCGGACCATATCCCAGATCCTTCATAACGGCGTGATCGACGGTGTTATCCTCGCTTCAATGCTCCTGGACGATCCCCTCTTGCAGTCACTCAAGGAAAGCCACCTGCCCTTTATCCTGGTCGGGCGGCATCCTTCGGATAAGCATGTCAACTATGTGGACGTGGATAATGTCAGCAGTGCTCGCGAAATGATTTCCTATCTTCTCCGATTGGGACGCCGGTGTGTGGCGACGATCGCCGGTCCGCGCAATATGATTGCAGGCGTCGACCGCCTCGACGGGTATCTTGCCGCGCTGCGCGATCGCGGCATCCCACCGGATCCCAACCTCATCCTCTCCGGCGATTTTACGGAAGCCAGCGGCTATACCGCAATGCAGCATCTATTACCGTTCAAGCCCGACGCGGTCTTTGCCGCGAGCGATACGATGGCTTTGGGCGCGATGCATGCGATCAGCGATGCCGGATTGCGCGTGCCGGAAGATATTGCCGTGGCGGGATTTGACGACGTGCCTGCCGCCGCCCGGGCGAACCCTCCGCTCACCACCATTCGCCAGCCCGTCTATCGTTCAGGAGTCATCGCCGCCGAAACCCTGATCGATCTAATTACCAACCCTAGTTCTCAAACCCATCGCATTATTCTGCCCACCGAGCTGGTCATCCGAGCCTCGACCGGCCCAGCATCGCAAAACTGAAAGGAGGTGGTGGAACACCTGCCATGTGTGTGCAAGCCGTCCGACCCTTTAGCAATCGATTCGCGGTACGTTAGGAGGAGATTCCAAATGAACAGGAAAGTGATCGTCAGTCTTGCCTTGTTGCTCGTGCTGGCCGTGGTCGTCGCCTGCGCGCCGGCGCCAACGCCGGTCCCACCTCCAGCGCCGACCACCGCTCCGGCGGCGACCGCGGCTCCGGTGGCGACCGCGGCTCCCGCCGCGACCGCCGTCCCGCCCACTTCGGCACCGGCGGCTACGGCGGCTCCAGCCACGAAGGCGCCCCAGCCGACGACAGCGCCCACCGTCGCAGCTCCACCGACGAACACGCCGCCCGCGACCGTGATGTTTGGTGGGACGCCGATCGCAGGCCGCACCCAAGTCGTCTGGTATGTCGGTCTCGGCGCGGGTGGAGACCCGGAAGTCATTCCGAAGGAAAAGGCATGGGTTGAAAAATTCAATGCCTCTCAGAACGAGATCCAACTGATCCTGCAAGTCGTTCACAACCCAGAGTCATATGACACGTTAAAGGCGCAGATTGCCGCCGGCAACCCGCCTGACATCGTCGGACCCGTCGGTAAAGCAGGACGCGCGAGTTTCACGGGCTCCTGGGCGGACATCAGCCCGCTGGCCCAAGCCGCGAACGTCGATCTCACCAAATACGATCCGGCGCTGCTCGAGTTCACCAAGGATGAGGGTGTGCTCGTAGGTATACCGTTCGCCCTCTTCCCTTCGTTCCTGTACTATAACAAGGACCTGTTTGACGAAGCCAAGTTGCCTTACCCGCCCCACAAAGTCGGCGAAAAGTATCAAGGCAAAGATTGGACCCTGGATACGCTCGACGATTTGGCCCAGAAATTGACCGTGG
>JBLMXX010000523.1:0-2951 GCA_050257995.1 Acidobacteriota bacterium
TGGAAAAGCAATGGGTCGCGTGGAAGGATCAGCAGGATGAGATTGCACGGTTGAAGAGCGCGGCAGCGCATCTGCGTGGGCTCGCCCGGTTTCGCAAGGGAGGCAAAGCGGATTCCGGCGACAAATTCGCCAAGGGCTTTTTTGCGAACCGCGGACTGGAAACCATGCGCCGTGCCAAGCGCATAGAAGCGCGGCTGGACCAACTGATGACGGATGAGCGCGTGGACAAGCCGCGGCAGTCGTACCAGATGCGGCTTGAATTTGGCGAGATGCCGCGCAGCGGTCAAATCGTCGTCGCGCTCGAGCACCTGGGGCACGCGTTCGCGGAACGCTGGTTGTTCCGCGATGCCAACCTGATTCTGCGACATGGCGAAAGGATCGCGCTCGTCGGTTCGAACGGAAGCGGCAAGACCACGCTTTTGCGCATCATCGCAGGCGAGTTGACGCCCCTCGAGGGGACCGTGCGGCTTGGCGCCAACGTGCGGATCGGGTACATGCCGCAGGAGCAGGAAACGCTGGATCGAGCCGCGACTCCCTTGGCGCTCCTACGTCAGATGGCGCCGATGGACGAAACGGCGGCGCGGCATTTCCTGCATTTCTTTCTTTTTGAGGGGGACGATGTCTTTGTCCCGATCGGCAAACAGAGTTTCGGCGAACGTGCCCGCTTGCTCCTGGCAAAAATGGTGGTGGCTGGTGCCAATTGTTTGTTGCTCGACGAGCCGATCAATCACCTCGACATTCCCTCGCGGCAACGCTTTGAACAAGCCCTCGACGCTTTCCCCGGCACCATCGTCATCGCCGTCCACGATCGCGCCTTTATCGATCGTTTCGCGACCGGCATCTGGTCGCCCGAGGCGATGGGGGGACATGATACATTATATGGGGAACCTCGGTCCCAGAATGGAGTATAATAAGGGTCATTCCGTTGTGAAAAGGATTTATCATGGAATTGGAAACGGTCCTGGCGGGCTTTTTCGTCTTTTTGATGCGCTTGACAGATATGTCGCTGGATACCCTACGGCTTTTGTTTGTTATGCGGGGACGCAAGTTGATTGCAGCCTCTATCGGCGTGATCCAAGCGACGGTCTTTATTCTGGCAGTGAGCGCGGTCCTACGGGGTCCGCTGAACTTTTGGACGGTGCTCGGCTACGCGCTTGGGTTTGCCGCCGGTGTCATCGTCGGCATGTTTGCCGAAGAACGCCTCGCTATCGGGCACGCGATGCTGCGCGTCTATTCACCCTCGCTTGGCGCGGCGATTGCTGCGGCTCTGCGTTCGTCGGGCTATGCGGTGACCGAAATCATGGGTCGCGGCAAGGAAGGCAAAATAATGGTGGTAAACAGCGTGTTGACGCGACGCGACGTTCCTGCTGCCCGCAGCATCATTGACGGAGTAGATCCCAATGCCTTCGTTACGATAGACGAGGTGCATCCACTTCAGCACGGTTATTTCCGGCCTTGATAGCCAGTGCTAGAACGCCCGACGAGACAATGACCTGGCGCCCGTTGACGCCGGGTGATATCAAATCCTCAATTTACATTTTTGGGAAGGAGAAAATATGAGCGAAATCTTCCAGGCCGAGTCGCTAGAGTGGCGCCCCGTACGCCCCGAAATAACGCAGGGTGTTTTCGGGAGGACCCTGCTGGGAGAGAATGTAAAAACGGTGCTGACTCGCGTAGCACCAGGTGGTAAATTCCGGCTGCACCGTGACAAATACCATCATCTCTTTTATTTCCTCAGCGGTGAGGGGACGGTCCGTGTGGGGGAAAAGCAGGTGCCAGCCCTTCCGGGACTGACGGTACAGGTGACGGCAGGCGAAATGCATGCCTATGAAAACACGGGTACGGCAGACCTGGTCTTACTCTCGTTGAACTTGCCCCTTACTTAGGACCACAGTCACGCTTGACTTGGCACCAGAAGGCGGTATACTCTAACTAATGTTTCTCGACACGGCGCCATACGGCGTGGCGGTCTGTGTCTAGGGCAGGTGCTTATTTGTTCCCGGGAGGCGCTTTAACGGTCGACCTCAAGGGAGAGAGCTCCGATGATGGACCAGGCACCTAATCTCACCGACGTGGTCGTGCTCTCCTCCGATCATTCCATGAACGGGTCGGTGGACTTGCACGATCAGCGCCTTTCCGATTTTCTCAACGATGCGCGCCAGGTCGTGATTGAACTGCAGAATGCCACAGTAGCACGGCTCAACGTGCCCGGCAAGCCTTTTGGACGGCATCCTTCCGCGGTCGTGCCAAAATCCAATATCGTGGTCGCGTTTGAGATGGGCGAAAAAAAGGCACCCGGCACGAGGCGCTTTTATCGTTACGTGAACAAGGACAGGTACCCGGTATTCATCGCCGCCGAAGGCATTGAAGTGCGGGGTATGATTCACGCCATTGGCAAATTGGATTTGCACGCGCTCTTATCAGGGCGGGAAGCCAAATTCATCCCCATCACCAATGCTGTCGTCTCTTTTAGTGCGAGCGAGCGCTTTCTCATTCGCAAAGATACGGTTCTGGTCAACGTCAACCAGATTCGCTTTATCGCGCAGGCCGAAGCGGAATCTGGTGAAGCGCCGGCGGCGGGGGCGGCTCCAAATCCGGAGTGATTCCGGAGATTCCGTCCGCCGGTGCATTTTCCCAGGGTTTGATTTGCGCGCTGGAACGTAACACGTTCCAGCGCGCGTTGTTTTGAGAGAGCGGGAAAATAGAACTTGACGTGCAACCGATGTTGGGGCACAATGGAGAAGGTCGTGAATCGAGTACCGTCCGGTCAGACCGGGCAGGGATAGGGAGGCCGTTGATGCAGCCGGACATTGCACCCCGGGAATTTCACATTTCGCGTCGAGCCCGTCAACGCTATGAATTTGATCTGGGTTTGTTTTCGATTACCGGGAATGTGATCTTTCCGAACTTTCACGCCGCGCGTGTCTTTGCGCAAAAGATGAATCAACAGC
>JBLMXX010000524.1:0-10148 GCA_050257995.1 Acidobacteriota bacterium
AACACGCGCGACGAAATGAGCAAGCGCAAATCCGCTTCAACACGCAGCTCGCGTCTTTTGAGCAGCGCGAGGACCACGTGCTCGCGACGCTTGTCCATCGCCCCAGCGGTCGGGTGCAACAAGTACGCGTTCAGTATCTTGTCGGCGCGGACGGCAGCCACAGCACAGTTCGCGATGCCTTAGGCATCCGCATGTTGGGGCAGCCCGTCCTCTCGTATTACATCAGCATTCTCTTTCGCGCCGACCTTGCGCGCTGGGTGGGCGATCGCGAAATCAACATCTGCGTTATCACGAATCCCGAAGCGGGGGGTCTGCTGCTGCAGACCGGGGAAAACCGCTGGCGGTTCACGGCGTTTTATTATCCCGATCGGGGTCAGCGTCCCGAAGATTTCACGCCCGAACGTTGTTTACAGGTCATTCGCACGGCGATGGGAGTCCCGGATTTGGCAGTGGAATTGGGTGAAATCACACCGTGGAACGACGCCGCGCTGGTTGCCGAACGCTTTTGCGACCGCCGCATCTTTCTCGCCGGCGATGCCGAGCATGTGATGTCACCGATGGGAGGATTCGCGATGAACGTTGGCGTTGAAGACGCCCACAATCTCGCGTGGAAGCTCGCCGCCGCGCTCAAGGGCTGGGCGCCGCCCGTGCTCCTCGACAGTTATCAGGTTGAACGCGCACCGGTATCGCGGAAACTGATTGAACACAGCGCGCGCAACTCCAGTCCCATGCATGCAGCAAACAACGGCGGCGCGAATGCCGGTCCAGCGCAGCCCCCATGGAGTCGTCCCGAATTGGCGCGGGAGCACGGCCTGGTCTTTGGCACGACCTATGATTCGGCTGTCATTGTGCTCGATGGAACAGCGCCGGTGCAAGTCGCCAATCCGGTGACCGATTACGTTCCGAACGCGCGACCCGGTAGCCGTGCACCTCACGTCTGGCTGGAGCGATTAGGCGAACGCATCTCCACGCTGGATTTGTTCGGTCGCGAGTTTGTCTTGCTCACTGGCGCGCAAGGACAGAGTTGGTGCGATGCGGCCAAGGGGATTTCACGCTCCGGGGGCGTGCCAATTGAAACATTCCAAATCGGCTCAGGCGGAGAGTTGGCCGATCCTAATCGCAAATGGTCGACGGTCTACGGAGTTGAAGAGGGAGGCGCGGTCCTCATGCGACCGGATGGATATGTGGTCTGGCGCTGCGCCACATCGAAAGCAGAGCCCAAAACGGAGATCGAGATGGCATTGAGCGTGGCGCTTGGAAGGCAGCCGGTGCCACAACGCGAGACGGCTTGACCCCTTCTTTCTGCGCTTTAGGAAGTGAGCCAGAGTCCGGATGCAAATAACCAAGCAGTATCATTCCTGGAGGTGAATGATGGAACATCTTAAAGTTGATGGCACAGTGATCGAGTATCAAGTCCAGGGAGACGGGGAACCGGTCTTTCTGATTCACCCAAGCATTATTGCCGATGGGTTGGACCGTCCTTTGCTCGCGCAAACGGAGCTCGCCTCGCGCTACCAACTTATCCATTACCACCGGCGCGGCTGGATGGGGAGCACCCTGGGACCGGACCCCCTGACCATCGCTCTCCTGGCGAGCGACGCGGCGGCGCTGATGAGGCATTTGGGGGTGAGCACCGCCCACGTCGCCGGGCATTCGATTGGCGGTCTCATCGCTCTGCAGCTCGCGCTCGACGCCCCGGAGCTCGTCCACTCTATTGCCCTCCTGGAGCCACCCCTGCGAATGGCACCGAGCGGGAAAGAGTCCTTTGAACGCGTCAACCTTCCCATGTTGAACGCGTACCGCTCGGGGAACAAGCGGCAAGCCCTTGACATCTTCGCGGATGCCGTCTTTGGTCCGAACTGGCAATCGGTTGTCGAACAAGCAGTTCCCGGTGGAGTCGAGCAAGCGGTCAAGGATGTGGACACCTTCATTAGGGAGCAACCGATGATTGGAGAGTATCAGTTTGGGCCTAAAGAAGCGGCGGCGATTCACCAGCCCGTGCTCTCGGTGTTAGGTCTCCGCAGTAATCAGTTCATGAAGGAGGGCCGGCAACTTTTACATTCCTGGATTCCGCAGACTGAGGATTTAGACGTGAATTCCACGCATCTTCTGCAAATGCAAGACCCGAAAGGCATCGCCCGCGGCTTAGCCGAGTCCTTCGCTCGCCACCCAATCATGTCAAACTCGATGTAAGAGCGTCTGCTAGAACTTTATGGCTGGGGGAAGGAGTTCACCCTCGCCATTTTGACCGGGAGAAAGGCCGTTGGATACGCGTCCAGCGGCCTCTTCGCGTGGATCCGAGCGATTGAGAGCCGCATGCGGATCAGTTTGGATGTCCACTGAGGAGAAGGAATCTGATTACCATTCTCTCACAACGACGGTGCGGAACCACCGCAGCTTGACGCTCTCGGCAATCAGCAGGCTCGCCAAGCCGGTCGCGGCGATGAGCACTACTTCCCACCAATGCAGCGGTGCAAAGCTGAACAAGCCGCGCAGGAACGGCACAAAGATCGCGAGCGCGAGAAAGCCCAATGCAAATGTGGTAATCCACCACAGCGCGGGGTTGGGTGCCCGGAGCATCGTCAGAATCGAGCGCGTGCGTGAGCGATTAGAGAAAATCAGACCGAGATCGGCAATGACGAGTGCGCTGAAGCTGATCATGCGTGCCTCAAACTCACCTAAACCCTGCGCGAGCACTAGGGCGAACGCTCCCAATACGATTACCAAGACGCCCAACCCTTGCGCCAGACCGGTGAGCAGCATTTGTCTGCCGAAGAGCGGCTCCCCAAGTCGCCGCGGTGGACGATCCATCACGTCCCGTTCCTCGCTTTCCATCTCGAACGCGATCGAACACGCCGGGTCGATCAACAGTTCAAGGAACACAATGTGCACAGGCAGGAGTGCGAGCGGCAGATTGAGCAGGATCGGCAAGAGCGACATACCCGCAATGGGAATGTGGACCGAAAAGATGAACGTCATTGCCTTCCGCAAATTGTCGAAAATCCGCCGACCCATCCGCACCGCAGCTACGATCGAGGCAAAGTTGTCGTCCAGGAGCACAAGTGCCGCGGACTCGCGTGCCACATCGGTCCCGCGCCCGCCCATCGCAATCCCGATGTGCGCTGCTTTCAGGGCAGGGGCATCGTTCACGCCGTCCCCTGTCATGGCAACCACCTCTCCGCTCGCTTTGAGCGCATGAACGATCCGCAGTTTCTGCTCAGGGATGGCCCGCGCCACGATACAGGTCCGTTGGATCCGCGCCTGCAACTCGGTGTCGTCCATTCGGTCGAGCTCGGGACCCGTGAGGATTTCGCCGCGCGGCTGCAGCCCAATCTGGCGCGCGATGTTAAGCGCGGTGCCCGCGTAATCCCCCGTGATCATGAAGATGCGAATGCCGGCGCGGTAACATTCCTGCACCGCTTCGGCTACGCCGGGACGCACCGGGTCTTCCAGTCCGAGGAGGCCGACCCAGACAAAATCGAAATCGTGTTGTTCTGCCGGCAGATCGGCGGGCCGGAATCTCGCTTGCGCGACGGCGATCACGCGCAGCCCCTCATTGGCCATTTTTTCGATCTGAGCGTTGAGCGCGTTCTTCAGCGGGCCCTCGAGGTGGCAAAGATCGGCGACCGCTTCCGGCGCACCTTTGGCCGCAATCACATAGTCCTGGCCGTCAGGAGATCGCCAGACCCGCGACATGGCCAGCAGTTTCTCCGAGAGTGGGTACTCCTTGACGAGCACCCAATCCTGGTGGATATGCTCGGTGTTCGCGAGCGTGCGTCCGCCCAATTCTTTCATCGCTTTTTCCATCGGATCGAAGGGGTCGCTGGGGCTGGCGAGCAGGCTGAATTCGACCACCGCATGCAGTCGCTCGGGGAGCGAGGTGGTTTTACGGCGCAGGGCAAAGATGTCATCGTCCACCGCGAGATGGGTAACCGTCATCCGGTTCAAGGTCAGTGTGCCGGTCTTGTCGACGCAAAGCGCCGTTGCAGCACCCAGCATCTCGACGGCGGGTACCCGCCGCGTCAGCACCTGACGCTGCGAGATGCGCCAGGCGCCGAGCGCGAGGAATATCGTGAGGACGACGGGGAATTCCTCCGGCAGCGTGGCCATCGCCAGCGTGATGCCCGCGAGCAAGCCGGCGACCCAGTCCCCACGCGCTAGTCCAAAGGCCACCACGGCGAGCGTGCACAGCCCCAGCCCGATGCCCGCGAACATCTTGACGAGGCGCCTCGTCTGCTGCTGTAAATTTGTCTCTTCGGGCTCGAGAGTCGCGAGTGCCTTGCCAATCTTGCCGATTTGGGTGCGCGGACCGGTTTCCTGAACCTGCGCCACCCCGTGTCCCTTGACCGCGAGCGTGCCAGAATAGACAAAGGGCAAATTATCGCCACCCGGGCGCTCCATCGTCTGAATGTGGTCCCAGGCCTGTTTGCGAACGGGGACTGCCTCGCCGGTGAGGAGCGATTCATCGACGCTCAGGTTCATACAGGACAGCAAAACGGCATCCGCCGGTACGCGGTCCCCTTCCGCGATCAGGACGATATCATCGCGCACCACCTCGCGTCCGGCGATGCGCTGCTGTTTACCGTCGCGAATGACGAGGGCGCGCGGGCTGGAGAGATCGCGCAGTGCCTCCAGGGCGCGCTCGGTCTTTTGCTCCTGATACAGCGTGATCGCAATGATCACGAAAACAAAGCCAAGGAGCATCACCGCTTCTTCAACATCGCCCAGCAGCAGATATAGCGCGCCGCACGCAAGGAGGAGGAGGAACATCGGCTCGCGAACCACTTCCAGAATAATGTGCAGGAGCGAGCGTTTCTTCGGTGTCGGCAACTCGTTATAGCCATCCTGCGCGAGCCGCTCCAGTGCCTCCTGCTCCGTCAATCCCTGCAACAGAATGTCGTCCGTTTGTTTTTCTATCGTCACGTTAGCCTAACCTATAGTGCAGGATACATGCGCTCTTGTTGAAGATCGGGACGTAGCGCATCCAACCCATGCCGCGTTGTTGTGCTTCAGGTTGCTCGAAATAGAACCATTCGTCGAGCAGCCGAATGCCCGGCCCCCACCGCTCAATGTCTCTGGCATTCTTGATGCCCCAGCGCAAGCGTGCCTCCATGCCGGAGGCGGCGAGTTCGACGTTGTGAATCCCGATCATTATCGATGCAAGCGCGTCGAAAACCACTTCCGCCCCGCTGAACCGGCGCCTTAGCTCTTGGATCAGTCGCCGTACCTGATCCTCCTCGAAGTAGGGGAATACCCCTTCCGCGAGGAACAGGCAATGGGTCTTGTTTTCTATCATGTCCATCCATTCATAGTCGAGGACAGAGCAGTCGATCAAACGCGTGCAGCGTGGTTCGCCGAGGAACTGGCGGCGCAGCGCGATCACGGGTGGCAGATCGAGCTCGTACCACGTTGCTGCACCGGAGTCAACCCGGTAAAAGCGCGTGTCCAATCCACAGCCGATTTCGACGATAGACCCGTCTGGGTGCTGTGAGACAAAGGACAATGCCGCGCGATCGACGACACACGCGCGGATAAGCGCCGCGATCAGTTCATTCGACATTTTCTTGGATTTCGAAAAATCACAATTCAGTCGGCGCACCAGTTCCACTGCTTTAGGGTCGCGCAGGATGGCATCCGGACGTTCGCTCTCCTGGGCACGCCAATAGAGGGGGAGGAGCAGCGTCTCCGAGACTGCGCTCAGGTCGAGAACAGATCCCTTCATTGTAACCTCGGTGCCGGCCTGTTCATCAATGGTGGGTTCATTCCGATTTGTTTGTCCTCGGAAAAAGCCAGTTCAACACCAGCGTGGCTCCGCCCACAACGATAACAAGGATGAGCATCAACGCGGGGACTGCGAGTTCATAGTCTGGCATACTACGGTCCTTTCGCCATTACGGCACCATTAACAGCCAAGTTACCACCATTCCGATTATTAGTATTGCGAACAAAACTGCAGCCGCCACAGCGAGCGTGAAAATGCTGACCTTGTGCCGCCTGTGTATCTTGATTCGCTTATAGGGAACATAAGGGGACATCGGATGCATAATTTACCCTCAATTCAAAGATGTTCCCACTATCACATAGGATGGTGACAGTGCCTTGACGGGAATGTGACAGTTTGATGAAGAATGGAGAATAGGACGGGGAAAATCAAGCCGAAAGAGGCAAGGTGAAGGTAAAGGTGCTGCCGCATCCCGCGCCGGCACTCGCCGCCCACAGGCGCCCCTTGTGCGCGGTGACGAGATGCCGGGCAATCGTCAGACCGATGCCGCTTCCTCCGCCCGCGCGCGACCGCGACTTGTCGGCACGGTAGAATCGCTCGAACACATGCGGCAGATGTTCGGGCGCGATCCCGGCGCCGGTGTCCCGGATCGAAAAGTAACATTCGCCCTGGCCGGCCCAGGCCCGTACGGTCACCTGCCCTCCTGGAGGCGTATATTGGAGCGCATTCCCAAGTAAGTTTAGGAGCACTTGGGTCATCCGGCCACTGTCGGCTTGCACGCGCGGAAGATTCGACGAAACCTGTAGGTCGAGGCGCACTCCCTTATCCTGAAACTGCGAGCTCAGTCGATCGGCCGCGGATTGGATCAGGTCGCAGGGAGCAACCGGGACTAACTCGAGCGGAATGACTCCGGCTTCCGCCTTGGAAAGCTCCGTGAGCCCGCTCACCAAACGTTGGAGCCGGGCCACTTCGCGCTCAATGTCGAGAAATGTTTCTGCCTCGGCGGGTAACACGCCGTCGACCAATCCCTCCATGCTGCTCTGGATGCTAGCGAGCGGCGTCCGTAGTTCGTGCGCGACGTCACCCACCAATTCCATTCTCCGTTGCTCGGTCTGTTCGAGCGCCTCAGCCATTTGGTTGAAGGATTGTGCGAGCGCGCCGAGTTCATCATGGCTGGCCAGGGGCACCCGTTCGCGATAATCGCCCGCCGCAATATGCTGGCTCGCTTTCATCATCGCACGAATCGGTTGCACGATACGGCGCGCGGTAAACAGGCTGATGAGCACGGCTGCGAATGTGGCGACTAACGTGCCCACGGCGAGGATCTCATTGACCGCGACATGGAAATTCTCCTGCAGATCAGAGGCCAGGGAGGGATTCTCTTTCAGCAGTGCCTGCAACCGGGTAATATCGCGGGCGAGCGTGCTGGGCGATTGCAGCTCGGCCGTGAGATCGAGAACGACAATGGCGACCAGAAGAATCACGAGATACGAAAGAAATAGTTTCCACGCCAGTCGCTCGCGGATTGACAACAAGCGTTTCACGTGGGCACATCCTCAAAACGATAGCCCGCTCCTCGCACCGTAACGATCAACGTTGGATTGGCGGGATCGTCTTCGATCTTTTTGCGGATGCGCCCGATGTGAACATCGGCGACGCGCTCGTCACCATAGTAGTCAAAACCCCACACGTGCTCAATCACTTGTTCGCGACTGAGCACACGTCCGCAGTGATGGGCCAGCACACGAAGCAAGTCGAACTCGGTGTTTGTCAGCTCGATTTCGATCCCATCCTTCCACACGCGGTGTGCCTCCACGTCAATCTTGAGACGGTGGAAATTCATTATGGGCGCTGAACCGGGATTGCCGCGCCCACGGCGCAGGATCGCCTGGACGCGCGCGACCAATTCGCGCGGGCTGAACGGTTTCGTCATATAATCGTCGGCCCCCACGTTGAGCCCGACCACCTTGTCCGTTTCGTCTGCTTTGGCAGTGAGCAGGAGGACATAGACCTCGGATTCCTGGCGCACGCGCCTAAGCACCTCGATCCCGTCGAGACCGGGAAGCATGATGTCAAGCACGATGAGGTCCGGCCGGAATGCCCGCGCGACTTGGACAGCTTGTATGCCATCCGATGATGTCCTCACCTCGAACCCCGCGCGGTCCAAGTATGCTTTTACATTGGACGTCAGCCGAGGCTCATCGTCGACTACCAGAATCTTCTGTGGATTCATTTGAATAGCGCGTTTCGCATGCGAAACGATAATGAAAGAGGCGCAGAATATCTGCGCCCCTCGTGACGATCACAACATTATTTTCCGTCAGTCGGGTCTGAACGCGGTCAAAGGGGGGTCAAAAACGCGTCCATGACCAGATCTTTGGTCAGTGGAACCTCTTTTCTCCCGCCTCAATCCTGATCCCTCGTCCCTCGAGACCTTCGGCTTTCAACCGATTCTCCGGCGGCGGGAAGGGACACGACCAGGCATCGTTATACGCGCAATAAGGGTAATATGCTTTGGTTCTACAAATCCTCGCTCAGGTTTTCCGTGGCATTTTCGCTCGAAAACCTTCGGAAATTCGGCGAAATCTAAGCAAACTCGATGTTGACGAAAGGACCAGATGATCTGGCAACCGTTGTAGAGTGGCTGCGCGGGATCACGCGGGGTCGGTGTACCTCGCGCTTGGCATTCTGTTTGGAGTACAAAAGAAATCAGCTTCCCTCGGGAGCTGATTTTCGATTCGCCTGATCCTGTGTTCTGAACCTGTCCCGTTTCATGATGCTCGATTTAGACCAGCCAGTCGTTCACTGACGCTCCACAACCGCTTCTGTGTTTCGCGACTATAGGACTTGCTATTCGAGCGGACCTGGCGATTGTGTTCATCCCAGAAACCACCGCTAACGTCTTGCACAGCCGGATCGGCGGCCAAATAGACGTAGGTTTCTGCCATCCGTTCAGGCGAAATGGATGCCATCCGCTTAAGCCGATATAGCCTTTGTTGCAGTGAAGGCAGGTCGACGACTCGCTCATCCGGGAGGGCGACATTGGTCACACGAACGCAGTTGACCGTCACACCCGTTCCCTTGAGCCGGTCCGCAAGGTCATAGGTGAACATCACCTGCGCTTGCTTCGAGTGGTAATACGCGTGCTGGGAACTGTATTTGCGTTCGCCGTTCAGATTGTCGAACTCGATATCCAGAAACGGGTAGAGCGTGAGCCCCTTCGACGCGACCGTGATAATCCGGCTGGGCGCGCTCGCCTTCAAGGTATCGAGCAGAAGATAGGTCATCAAGAAAACGCCCACGTGGTTGGTGGCGAAGATGGTCTCGATCCCCTCTGGGGTCAGGACGGGCCTTTTCAGCGTTTGGTCGAAATTCGCTGCATTATGGATGAGGACGTCGAGACGCGTGTGCTGCCGCTGCAAGTCCTCGACGAATTTGCGGACGGAGGCTTGGGAGGACAGGTCCAGCAGCATCAACTCGACCTTTCCACTCTGGGCCGCCTGACATATTTGCGCCTGCGCCTTAGCCCCGCGCTCGGCCGAACGGCACGCGAGAATCACAGTGGCGCCCAACCTGGCGAGCTGGATGGCGGCGGCTTGCCCGATTCCCGAGTTTGCTCCGGTGATGACGATAGTTTTGTTCTCGAGACGATAGTTCATTGTGCGCCTTCCTTTTTCGGCAACGAGTGCTCTCCTTCCGCGAACCCAGCAGCGCTACCGTATCGCCCGCTGAAAAGTCAACCAGTAGACGACCGGTTTATTCCGCGAGGGCAAGCCCATTCCGGCTACTTTGTCGCTCGGCAGGCCATCCACCCAGACGGTGAACGCTCCGAGCGTGCCCCAGGGCGGATAATGATTAATGTCCAGTGGATAATTCGCTGAGAATTCCGGTGGGGGCTTGTCCTCGGTCACGATCACCAACTTCCCATCCGGCCATTCGACGATCAACTTTTGTCCGACCAGGCGTGATCCCCCCTCGTCGAGGACATTCATGTAGATATGGTGTCGGTTTTGACTCTGGCGGTCATCCCAGAATTCGGCTTTCACAAGACGCCAATACGGTTGCCCCGCCGGCACTGTCGCGGGGATCCATCGGATGTTTAGTTCGTCGAGGCGCGCATCCCATACGAGTGGAGCGGGGGGCGGTCGGGTAGCGGCGGCGGTCGGGGGCCGAGTCGTCCGAGTCACCTGAGCGACACGCGTCGGCGCCTGGGTGGGGCGCGGCGACGCCGTTGGCGTTGGCGGCAAGGCCGTCGCCGTCTCTGTCGGAGGAATGGGCGTGTTGGTTGCCGTGGGTGGCAGCGTGACTGATGCAGTGGCTGCAACCTCAGGCAAAGGGGTAGCCGTCGGGCCGTTCGTAAGGTTCCCGCAGGCGACTACCATACCCGCGAATAGCCACAGCACTAGCACAAAGGGTAGACTCGAAT
>JBLMXX010000525.1:0-2990 GCA_050257995.1 Acidobacteriota bacterium
AGTCGAAATTGACTTTTCGCGTTTTTTCGTTATACTGGCTTCGATGTGGGCTTGGCAACGGTGCCGGGCACGAAGGAGTCATGCGGAAAGATGACGAGACTTTTCGGGCGGCAAATCCGAAAGCGGGATGGTTACATCCCGGTCATTCGCTTTTCCGATTTTGCTATCATCGACCTTTGAGAGAACCTCAAAGGTCTTTTTTTGTGCGGTTCATGCGGCTCGTGATAAACCACGAACATCCGAGGAGGAAAGGGAATGGATCTAAAAGGGAAAGACGTCTTGACGGCGGCGCAATTCACTCGCGAACAGATCGAGGAATTGTTCGCCGTCGCAGACGATTTTTCGGCGCGCTTACAAAAAGGCGAGCGGCTGCGCCGGCTCGACGGCAAACTGCTGGCGACGGTCTTTTACGAGCCGAGCACGCGCACGCGCCTGTCCTTTGAATCGGCAATGCAGCGCCTCGGCGGCGGGGTCCTCTCCGTTGCCGAAGCCAAGACGGCGTCCAGCGCGGTCAAGGGCGAAACCCTGGCAGATACCGTGCGGACCATCGAGAATTATGCCGATGCCATCGTCCTGCGCCATCCCGATGTCGGCGCCGCACAGATAGCGGCTCAAGCCGCGAACGCCCCGATCCTGAATGCCGGCGACGGCGCGGGTGAGCATCCGACCCAGGCGCTACTGGACCTTTATACCATGCGCGCGGCAAAAGGCAAAATCGACGGGCTGAGGATTGCCCTCGTGGGGGACTTGAAGAATGGGCGCACCGTGCACTCGCTCGCACGTGCGCTGAGCAACTACAAGGTGGATTTCTCACTGGTCGCTCCCGCGGCCCTGGCGATGCCGATCCAGGTATGCGATTACCTGCGCGAGCGAGATTTCGTCGTCGAGGAAACGAACGATCTCGCCCAGTCCCTGCAAAAGGCAGACGTGGTCTATATGACCCGCGTGCAAAAAGAGCGCTTTGCCGATCCGAAACAGTACGAAAAACTAAAGAACTTTTTCATTCTCAATCGCGAACTCGTCAGCCGCGCCAAGCCGAACCTGCTCGTCATGCACCCCCTCCCCCGCGTGGACGAAATCACAACGGATGTTGACGCAATGCCCAACGCAGCTTACTTCCAGCAGGCGAAAAACGGCGTGTATATCCGGATGGCGCTGCTCTCAGAGATCTTGGGGGGATAAATGGCGTTCGCCGATAAAGTTCACGCGGCGCAAGAGCGCACCCGGTCCTGGGTCTGCCTTGGGCTTGACCCGGACCCTGAAAGGATTCCGCCGGCTTTTCGGGCGCGCGAGGACGGAATGGTGGCTTTCAATCGCGCGGTGATCGACGCCACGCGGGACTGCGTTTGCGCCTACAAGCCCAACCTGGCATTTTATCTCACGCGCGGCAGTAAAGGCATAGACATCCTCGCTCAAACCATCGATGCCATCCCGCGCGACATGCCGGTAGTGCTCGACGCCAAGTTTGGCGATATCGAATCCAGCGCGAAGGGCTACGCCCATTTCGCCTTTGATGTGCTCGGAGCAGATGCTGTGACGGCGAGCCCTTATCTCGGCGGTGATGCGCTGGCTCCCTTTATCGATTACGCGGACCGCGCCGTATTTGTCCTGGCGCATACTTCCAATCCGGGCTCTAGCATCTTCCAGGATGCATCCGGTGGAATGGAAGCCCTCTACCTCAGGGTTGCACGTTTCGCCGCAAGCCTCAAAAGCAAAGGAGAGGTCGGGCTCGTCGTCGGAGCGACCTTCCCCGAGCAATTGCGGGCAGTGCGTGCTGCCAACCCGGGCGCTATTTTCTTGATCCCCGGTATCGGGACACAGGGGGGAAGCCTGGCAGAAGCGGTCGACTTTGGAGAGAACGAACAGGGCATAGGCCCTCTCATCAATGTCTCGCGCTCGATCCTGTATGCATCGGGCGGTGACGATTTTGCAGAGGCGGCGCGCGCGGCCGCGCGGAAAATGATGGACGACATCAATCGGAAACGTCAAAATCATGGATAAAGAATTGACCTTTGCGCTCGCCGAAATCGGCGCCATCAAGTTCGGGGAATTTAGACTCAAATCGGGGATGATCTCGCCCGTCTATCTCGACCTGCGCGTCCTGGTATCGCATCCATCCGTGCTGCGCATGGTCGCGAAGGCATTGGCGAAGGTGCTCGGCACACTGGACTTTCAGCGACTGGCCGCCATTCCCTACGCGGCGCTTCCCATCGGAACGGCAGTCGCGCTCGAGATGGACCGGCCGCTCATCTACCCGCGCCGCGAGAAAAAGGATTACGGGACGGCACGCGCGATCGAGGGCAAGTTTCACCCGGGCGAGACGGCGGTCGTCATCGACGATGTCATAACAACGGGCGCCAGCAAGATCGAGGCGATCGAGCCGCTCATTGCGGCGGGGCTGAAAGTAAAAGACATTGTCGTACTGATCGACCGCGAGCAAGGCGGCGCGGCGGAACTGGCAGGCCGCGGCTATCGCGTCCACTCTGTCTTGAAGATGAAAGAGTGTGTCCAAGTCCTGAAAGAGGCAAATCAGATTACAGACGAACAATATGAGCAAGTGTTGGTTTTTCTGTCCAGACCATAGGGCGCGAGAGCGCACCGACTATTGGGAGCAGGCATGAACGAACCTGATCTGTCCGTGAACATCTGCGGCGTTCGCTTAAAGAACCCGACGGTGCTCGCGTCCGGCATACTGGGGCTATCCGAAGACCTGTTGATCCGGGTTGGCGAAGCGGGCGCTGGCGCGGTCGTGACAAAATCGTGCGGGCTAAAGCCGCGAGCCGGCTACCCCAATCCCGTCGTCGCGGACTGGGGTGCAGGGCTCATTAACGCCGTGGGCCTCTCGAATCCCGGAGTAGACGCCACGCTAGAAGAAGTTCGCGTCGCCCGGCGCGTGCTCAAACCCAAAGGCATCGCCGTCATTGCCAGCATTTTTGCCGAGTCGGTCTGGGATTTTGGAGTGGTCGCCCAAAAGATTTCGCGCGCCGACC
>JBLMXX010000526.1:0-5162 GCA_050257995.1 Acidobacteriota bacterium
GTTCCACATCGTCGGCGGGTGCGCCGCTCTGAATGCGCTTGTAGTGATTATAAACGGCGACCGAGAGGACCTTTTTCGCGCGATCTTGTCCGACGACGTACTGGTTGAGCCGCCGGTAGATTTCTTTTGGGGGCAGGCTTTCGATCGAGAGTGTTTCGCCATGGGGGGTGGTCGACTCTTGTTCGAGGATTTCACGGCACAGTTCGACGCATTCGTCGCAAATATAGACCTGGTCCGGCCCGGCAATCAGGCGATTGACCTGCTCCTGACTGCGATTGCAGAACGAACACATCTCCTCGCCGTGCTTGGTGAGATTGGGCATGCCTCTCTCCAAGGTCCATTGGGATTCGCCAGACGCGAATCCCAATGGACCCTTTAACTATTTCTTCGCTTCTTTGTCTTTTGCCGCTCCGACCAGAACCTCGTCGATCAATCCGTATTCCACCGCCTCAGGAGCATCCATGTAATAGTTGCGGTCCGTATCATGGATGATGCGATCGATCGGCTGGCCCGTATTCTTGGAAAGGATTTCGTTCAACCGGCCGCGCTCGCGCATGATGCGCCGCGCTTCGATCTCGATATCCACTGCCTGACCTTGCGCACCACCCCACGGCTGGTGGATGTGGATGGTTGAGTTGGGCAGGGCGTAACGCCGCCCTCTCGCGCCGGCGGATAGCAGGACGGTGCCCATGCTCGCCGCCAGCCCGACGCAGATGGTCGATACCGGCGCGCTCACGATCTGCATGGTGTCGTAGATCGCCAGACCTGCCGTGATCGAGCCGCCGGGGCAGTTTATATAGAGCCGGATCTCTTTTTCCGAATCTTCGCGGTCCAGGACGAGCATCTGGGCGACAATCAGGTTTGCCACGTGATCGTCAATGGGCGTGCCCAGAAAGACGATGCGTTCTTTCAAGAGCAGGGAAAAGATATCATAGACGCGCTCACCGCGTCCGGTGTTCTCGACGACCATCGGAATGACGTCAAGAGGGCGAGATATGTGATCCATACTATCCTCCGCAAAATTCATGATTTAGAATTGCAACCTGAATCCTAAATCCCAAATCCTAGTTTATTCTTCTTGTCCCGGCAGGAGCGGACGATCCAAGCCGCGCGGCCAGTCTTCGGGACGCACCTGCGAGGGGTCGGTAATCAGTCCCTTTGGGGCGGATGGCTGCCTGGCGGCGGCCTCTGCCATTTCGCGGGCGCGCTGTTCCTCGCGCGCCATTTCAGGCGTGATGATCTTGCCGCTCGTCGGCTCGCCCTTGGCGATGGCTACCATCCGTTCGATGGCCTTTGTCATTTTGAGATTAAATTCGATATCGCGCCGCGATTGGGAATTCGACAGTGAGCGGCGCACCTGGTCCGCACGTCCCCCGGTCCGCGCCGCTTCCTGCGCGCGCCGATCAATCTCGACATCCACTTCTTTGCCGGATACTTCGATCTTTTCGTCTTCGACCAATTGCATGATGACGAGGAGTCTTTTCAGTCGCTTTTCCGCGCGCGGGCGCTGGTCCTCCTGGAACTGCTCCGGCGTCTTGCCGGAAAGTTCCAGATACTTGTCCCACGTCATCCCCAGTCGCTGGGCAAATTCCTTGGACCGGGAAATTTCCTGTTCCATCTCGTCGCCGAGCATCGAGGCCGGGTATGCTATCTGCGCCTGCTCGACGACGGTATCGATCACCTGGTCTGTAAAGCGATTCTCTTCCTCGTTCTGTTTCTGTGCCAGGAGAGTGGTGCGGATATATCCCTTGAGCAGGTCGAGAGTTTCGTATGGGCTAACCGCTTTGGCGAGCTCGTCGTCGATTGCGGGCAGGTGCGGTTCTTTGATGTCGGTAACGGTCACTTGGTACGTTGCCGACTTGCCTGCCAGGTTCGGATTGCTCTCTTCCGGTGGATACGTATAGGTGACTTGACGGGGCTCGTTCACGTTCATTCCGACCACTTGGTCGACCCAGGGGAAAACGGGCTTTTCCGTCTCCACGCGCACCTGCAGGCCTTTGCTTTCATTGGGTGTCTGGCCTTCCAGCCCTCCGTTCGTGTCGAGGGTCAAAAGGTCGCCCATCTGGACGGGGCGTGTGACAGGCACCATCTGCGCCTGTTCCATCTGGAAACGGTCAAGTACCTGTTTGACTTCTTCGTCGGTGACGTTTACCTCTTGCGGCTTGAGGTGAATAGAACGATAATCGCCTAAAGTAACCACCGGGCGGGTGGGAATGGTAAATTTCAGAACCAGTGGGTCTTTTTGGGGCACGTCGAGCTTGCCGGCATCGTAAACGTCGATCTTTTCGTCCTTGATGACTTGTTTATAGAGGTCTTGCGCCAGTCCATCGATCGCTTCGTCCCGCAGGACGTCCTTGCCTACGGCGCGCTCGACAATCGCGTAAGGTGCCTTTCCTGGACGAAATCCCGGCATAGGGCGGATGCGCGAAATGCGCTGTGCAGCCGTCTTCATGGCGCGACCTACCTGCTCTTCATCCACCTCCACAGTCACAATGGCGTTACAATCGGCAGTGCGTTCAGTGGTTACTTTCACAGTTGTCTTGTGTCCTTCTCTCCGGTGATCTGGCCATCCCAGAATCTTGCGTCGCGGGACGGCGCCTCGTGATGGGGAAGGAGGGACTCGAACCCTCACGGGATGACCCACATGGTCCTAAGCCATGCTCGTCTGCCAATTCCGACACTCCCCCGAAACTCGTCCGTCATTTTACCATCATTATACACTTTTGGCAATCTTTTGGGGGTATTCAGCGCAGAAAGAAAACGAGGAGGTCAGAGCCGGGAGGCATCCAGCCCGACGCTTGGAGGATAAACACCAAGATGAGCGAAAGTCCGTTGTTCGCGGCGTGCAGGAAAATACCCGGGTACAGCGAGCCGGTATGTTCGTATAACCATACCAGGAATATTCCCAATACGAAGATTGGTATGAAGAGTTCGAGGCTAAAGTGCAAGGCGGTAAAGAAAAGGGTGCTCACCACTGTAGCACCGATCACGCCGATGCGTCCCCGCAATCCTCCATACATAAACCCGCGGAAAAAGATCTCTTCCGCAATCGGCGCGATGACGGCGGCTACCAACAGCGTGAGCAGAAAGCCAATGCCGGTGGTATCCAGGCGCCCGAGGACGTCTTGCTGCTGCAATCGCAGTCCCAGCGCAAACGCGATGAGCCCGTAGATCAGGCGGATGAAATAGGAAAGCAGCAATAACCCGGTACTCAACGCACATCCCATCGCCACGGGATAAGGGCGCAGACCGAGACGATCCCATCCCACTCGGTATAGCACCACGCTGAACAGCCAAGCCGTGGCGACCACAATTAGATCCTGAACCGCAAGAAAGATTGCAAGCGCATCGGGGTTTTGCCGCAGCGGAAAATGCAGGACCGTGCTGGCGCCGAGCACGATCAGATTCAGCGCGACAAGTCCCAGCGCCGCGACCACAACGGCCAGGATCAGATCACGTACACCCCAGGGCACCTGGTGGGCTGGGAAAGTCTCGGCAGCGGGTAGATTGATTTCTGTTGAATTCATCGAACTATGTCCAACATAATATTTTTCATCAATGGATATCGCATGGTGGAGCTTACACTTCCGATTATAGCCGCAAAAACATGGCAATACAAGGGATGCCGCGAAAACCCTGGGTTATTGCAGAGAGGGTCTTGTCATGTCGGGCCGAACGAAATATCTCATTATGACAACAACAAGACCTTTCCTATTTCTTGATGCAGCAATCCAAACACGCGCAAAACTCATTTGTCAAATTGTCAAGGGACTTACGTCCGCGGCGAAGATCTGTCACGTGCTAAAGGTTAAAGTATTTCAACCCCAAAAACTATTGACTATCACAATTCGTTCTGATATAATTCCGATGTACGAATGGGCCCGTGATTCGTTCCCTTGTTTGCCTTTAAAAGGCGGGAACATGGCTCCTTTTTTTTCGACTACGGCTGTTGGAAAAATCCGGTCCCTCGAAACAAGGCACCTGTCGCTCGGCGCGTATGCGCGTTAGTGACAGGTGTTTTTGTTTCAAGATAGTTGAACAAAGAATAGGGCCAAAAGGCGGCGCCTCTCCACTGCCTCCGCTACCAACGTCAGCGTGGAGAAGGCGACGGGCGTGAACCGGCTGACCGGTTGCGCTTGCGCGCGCCCGGTCAGTCCCCTTTGGCCCTCAAACTCACTCTCTATATAGATGAGTACGTTGGGACCCAATAAAATACTAGCGCAATTAAAAGTGGGCAAGTTGCCCTATCCTTCGGCAGGATGACACCTCGCCGCGAATTGTAAACTATTAACCGGCCAGATAGATTCCTCAGTGTCCGTATCGAAAGAAAGGACCACCGGATGGCCGAGCTCAAACATGGGTTAAAAGCACTGCGCCAAGCGGCTGTGAGCATCCTTTCGCGTCTGCGTGGAAAACCGGCCCTCGGGTCCGAGAGCAGGTTCTCTCCAAGCGACGAACCGACACAACCTGCCCATGTTGATTTACCTCCACTCCCGTCCCCGGCGGCACCGCCTGTATCAGCGGATGGCGCGCCCGCTATTCCTATCCAAGTGCCGACGTCGGAAACGGTGCCACCCGCGCCCGTGAGTGGAGCAGCGTTCGAAGCCATTCCATTGCTGCTTCCTGCGGTCATCGAGCCCGACATCAAGCCACCTGCCCCGGTCTCCCGGAAAGAGGAACGCGTCAAAACCAAAAACCCTTCGCTGGTCGTCTACGGCTTGGGCCACTTTCGCGTCTATTGCGACGACCAACTGATCACCACTTGGCGCAGCAAAAAGGGCAAATCCATCTTCAAGTACCTTCTTGCTCAGCGCGACCACCAGGCTACCAAAGACATCCTGATGGACGTTTTCTGGCCCGATGCCTCGCCCGAAGCGGCACGCAACAATTTGAATGTGGCCATCCACGGATTGCGGCAGGTTCTTAAGACTGTTCGACCGGATTGGCCTTTCATCCTCTACGAAGATGAGCATTATGTGCTCAACCCTACCATTGAATTGTGGGTGGATTTTGAAGAGTATTCTGAACGTTATGAGGTGGCAGCGAAGTTTGAGAGAGAAGGAGAACTGGCCAAAGCCCTGCACGAGTACGAGAGAGCAGAGAGTCTGTACTCGGGCGATTTATTGGAGGAGGATCTCTATGAGGATTGGCCAATCTTACAA
>JBLMXX010000527.1:0-3241 GCA_050257995.1 Acidobacteriota bacterium
CCATAGGTATAGACCGCGCTGCCGAGCACCGAGTTGTCATGCGCCTCGTTCCAGATCTCTGCGAGATGAAAACCGCGATCCTGCGCGCCCATCCCCAACACGCCGTACTCGCCGATCGCGAGCGGCATCCTCAGTTCGCCTTCTATCTTCGCATCCAGTTTCGGGAGCCACTCGTTAATATCCAACGGCGTCCCATAGGCCGAGCGCGCCAGGACCGCGTACCGGCTGGGGTCTGGAATCTCCTTCCCTTCTGCCGCCAGGTCCTGCGCTTCCTTGCGCGCCCTCTGGATGGATTTTTCAAAGATATCCAGGTACCAGTCCCGCGGCTCTTTTAGCCAGGAGGGGCGGTGGTACCGGTCCGTTTCGTAGGCGTGCTCCGAAAGCTCGAACAGCAGATCCGCGAACGCCTGCACCTGTTCCGGGGGTCGCTGGAACCGCTCTTGCATATTGTGCACCGGCTCGTCATCAAAATTCCACATCACCAGCGAGGCATAGTTTTCGTATCTACGGATGAACGCGGTGAACTCTGTCTTGACCTGCTCGCGGTATTTGGGATCAAGATAGTCTCCGTTCAGGTCGAGCACATAGGGCATGACCACAAAGATGCCATATTCCTGCGCCACCTCCAGGGTCACCTCGTTAAACGTGGCATAGCCCGTGATCAGGTTTACTCCCGCCGCGCGCATCTGACCCAGGTCGCGGCGCAGGATCCTCACATGTTCCTCTTTAGGCAGCGTCGTGTAATGCGTATTGTAATTCACCCCGCGGAGCATGACCAACTCACCCTTGGCATTCGTCAGCACAAAGTGCGCCCGCGCCGGCGACCAGTGGAGCTGGATCACGCGCGGCTCCTCGGTCGACCGCTCGACCGTGACGGGCATAGGAGCCGGCGTCTCTGTGGGCGTGACCGCTACGGTAGGCAGAGCGGTCGCAGTCGCCGCTGCGCTCGGCAATGCAATTGGGAGAGGTGTGGGCGTTTCGGTCGCGGCAAACGCGATCTCGTCCGGCACCGGACTCGGTTTCGCCGGGGCTCTGGTGTTTTCAGCCGACTGCGCCCGACCGTTGGGCTGGGTATAGCGCTGATTCGTTCGTGCCAGGAGATTGGTCGGCAATACTGCTGCGAGCGCGAGCATCAGGAGAAAACCGGCGAGGAGAGGTTGCCTCATTGCTGCAGTGGGCTGCCGCTTTTGGTTTTGCCAACCGGTTCCAGCGTTCCACAAGTGAAATGCTGTCCATACGCGCTTGATCGCTCTGCCCATCCATCCCAACACCGGGACGATACTGAATCCAACCCCAATGACGATGAGCGTGATCGCCGCCGGGAGGACCTGGTCAACCAACCCTTTATACTCCCGCGTGTTTCCGAAGAGGAGGTTGTCGACGATGACGCCAATGCCCATGTAAGCCAGTTCCGGAGCCGTCGGCGTCATTGTTATGACCGCCATTGTCGCCTGCGCCTGCAAGAACAACCCAAATGCCGCCAGCCAGGAGAGCGCAAATCCAGGATACTGCAGGAGATAGCCGCCGCGTCCCGAGCGGATGCCGACGCGGACGCACAGCGCGCCCAATGCGATCAAGAGCATTTCGACGATCACCCGTGTGACGAACAGCGCCGGCAGGGAACTGCCCCGGCTGAGGACCGCACTGATCGCGGCACCAGGGGCAGTGTGTGAGGGGTTGAGAAAAAGCGACGGAAAGGTGGAATGAAGCAGCTCACCTGGCAGTCCGGCTACCGCGATGCCCCTCGGGCGGACCGCGGTAAGGGTGGAGAGGACCAGATGCGTGTGCACCACGTCGGTATCGAATGGCAGCGCGTGGATCTGCTCTGTCATTGCATCGACGTCTACCTGTCTCAGGTGGGAGGCAATGCCAAACATGAACGTTTCATGCAGGACGGCTCCCACCAGCGCCATCACCGCCAATCCAAAGGCAAACCTGACGACCAGCCTGGTCCTGCGATCCACAGCGAACTGTAGAATCCTCATTGATCTCACCTGCAGCTGCAAAAAGAGTGCCCGCTCTGGGTCTTGACCAGAACGGGCGGTCATAACTTTCTCGCGAATGGTCCAAGCAGCAGACCGTGTGAGTCGATCACTCTATTGAATTATATCCGGGTTCTCTCACATTTGCAAAGACGGTTCAACGCGCTCAAAATCTGTGCCAGTTGATGACCTGGGGGAAAAGAGATCTGAGGAAATCGGAGCCGGCTTGGAAGGCGTCCTCATCCGTCGTGCTCACCGGGATGTGCAATCGGAGCGTCATAACCCCTTGCTCGGGATCGCGGTTCAAATCGGACCAGAGGTACCAATAGAGGACGATGCGCCGCTCGGCGCCCTTGGTGAGCGTTGCTTTCTGAACATAGATCTTGTTCGATCCGACGGGAATCGGAGCGACGCCGTTCTCCACCAATGTCCATCCCGCGGCGGGATAAGAAGTGATCGGCGTGTGCTCGAAGAGAAAATAACTCTTGCGGCTCCGGCTGCCAAAGATCGAGAACCAGGCTTGATGTCCGCGGTCATCGCGGTAGAGGCTGGAAAGCGCCAGGTCGGGATTCTCGAACCATTCGTCCACCGCGGCGCCATAATCGTAGGGCGATCCTACCCAGGCGCCGAGTCTCGGCGGCAGCGTCTGCAATACCCCGATCGATAAATCAATCGGGCTTGCGACGGCGCGCTCGTTGGACGTGATTTCGTACCAGCCCGCCACATCCACCAAATAAGAGTACATCGGAATGAGAGTGGATGGCGCGAGGGGTGTGGGCACGGGAGGTGTGGGACGCGCATAACTGACCAGAAATGTCGCCAGTCCCGCCGTGAGGACAAGCGCGAGCAGGGCGAGATTGCGTTTCATTGCGGAAATAGAATCTCCCAGCGGATAGTCCCCAGGCCGATCGCCCTGGCGAATATGAGGAGAAGCACAAAGGCGAACCCGAACAGGAGCGGGCTCGACCACGCGTGAAAGTCCACGCCTGCCTGCGCCCCCCACGCATTGGCGATGACAAAGATCAGCGCGATGCGCAGTGTGTTCGCCGCCAGCGCCAGGGGAATGGCTGCCAGAACCAAAAGACCGCGCGCCCACGCGCCGCCCCGCACGATATATGCCCACAGAGTCCCGAGCGATAGGATCGCGATGGCTGACCGCAAGCCGCCGCACGGAATTCCCACCGTAAAAGCCGAATTGGGCAGGAATACCTCCGAGCCCACATTCCGCGCCGCCACCCCGAGCATCTGCGCCACCACCG
>JBLMXX010000528.1:0-3957 GCA_050257995.1 Acidobacteriota bacterium
TGAAAAAGACCGGCTGAGATTGGGCATAGAGGATATTTTGATCGGGCAGAAAGACCTGAAAAGTCTGAGTGACCTCTACCCGCAAGAGCCCGGGAGAAACGTCCAGGCGCGGATCACCCGCACCGAGGTTGAGCGAGTCGATGTGCGTATTAAACCAACCGATGCCGGTATACCGGTCGTACACGCTGCCCCGCCAATACCGTCCGGCGATGGACTTGATGTCCATGACCGGGCGCTGGCCCAGGTTCACCGGACCGCCCATCATCAGAGTGGTCCCGAAAAAAGTTGTGGGCGCGGGGCGGGCGAAGGAGCGCAGTGAACTGAACACCCGGTTGAATTGGTCTTCCGCCTGCTTCCAGGGTCCCTGGAGTGGCTCGAACATGGTCAGCCAGGTGGGACCGGGAGCGCTCGTGGGCATCATCCATGCCAGGACCATGAGGAGGAGCGAGAACATGACGCCGTAACTGACAAAGTCGAAACTGATGTCGCCCGAATAGCCGACAGCGGCGCGGCGCCACCAGCATTCCATCCTGTGGAGGTTGGTGCGGATGATGAGCAGCAGCACGCAAAGAATATAGAGGGAAAAGTAGACCCCGGACTGGGGCGGCGCGTAAAAGAGATTGAATGTGATGGCAAGTCCGGTTGGAAGGATGGCGCCCCAGACCAGATGGCGGCGGTAAACGAACCAACCCGCCAGGTAGCCCATGACCCATGCAAAGTAGGCGAGCTGCACGACGAACATCAAGTTGTCCGTGCTGACGCCCCCGAAGGTAGCTTGAGACATCCAAAGCCAAAAACGCTCCGTCAAGACGATCACCTTCTCGTCGAGGGTCAGAGCGTCGGGCAAGAGCATGCCGGCAAGGAACGCGACGGCGGGGAGACCCGACACCAGCATAAACGGATGAGCGACCCGTCCCCGCACCGGGAGTTTGGCAAGGGCGATGCCGAGTACGAGCCCGCCCAGCGCTCCGCCGGTCACGATGCTCAATCCATCGGCCCAGTTTGCCGAGGCGATCGATCCCGTCACGCTCAACATAATGAGCACGAGCAGGACCAGTGTGCTCACACCTTCGCCGATTTTATCTTCTTTGTGCTGGGTTAGACTCATGGTATCGTTTCAAGTGCGATGGCATTGCACACGGCATCTCAGGCCGCGCGCAATTTCAGGTAACAACGGCGATGCAAGATTAACACCGCACTGGGAATTTGTCAACAAAAAAACCTCCCACAGGCAGGATGCTGTGGGAAGCGTGCCGTAAGTCCAAGTACGCTCATTCCCCGGCGTGCTGGAGCAGAGTATGTGCCACGTCGACGAACACACGGCTGGCCGGATGATCGGGGAATTTGACCATGAAGGGCATACCGGCATTTACCGCCATGGTCACGTATTCCCCCTCGAAAGGGATGACGCCGGCAACCGGCAGTTTGAGCTCGCTTTCGGTATCTTTGCTAGAGACCCACACGCGCGCTTCAGTGCGGTTGTTCAGCAATAACAGTTTCGAGCGCGGGATGCCCAGCGAAGCAATATAGTCCAGGGTGATACGAGTCAGTTTCACCGTATTGATGTCGGACGTGACCACGACGACAACCCCGCGGGACATCTGGAGGACCGGCAGCGCGAGTTGCGAGAGCGTGCGACCAAAGTCGACGAGGATATAATCGAACATGGTGCGCAGGACTTGAAAGAGCCTTGATATCTGCGTCACCTGGAGAAGGCTTGCCTCTTGCGGCTCGCAGGCGCCCACCAAGAGGCGCAAGCCCGAGGGCTGGATGGGGGAAAGATATTCTTCGACGACCGGTGGCTCTATTTTCTCCTTGGCTTCCCGCAGCATGCGCGCGAGGGTGGCGGTTGAGTTGTAGCCGATGAACGGTCCCAGCGAGCCGATCGGATAGACCATATCCACCAGGAGCAGGCGGGCCTCCGGCTCGAGTTGGGCAAGCGCGCACGCGCTATTCAGGCATACACTGCTCGTACCGGTGCCGCCTTTGGCGCTGCAAAAAGAAAAGACCCGTCCCAATCTTTTTTGCGGCGGCGGGATGAGGGGTCGAATCTCGCTCTTTTTCGGACCCGCCAGCAGACCGCGGATTTTCGAGAGCAGTTCGACGTCCGCGCCGGCGCGCTTGGGCACGTATTCGTCCGCACCCGCAGCCAGCCCGGCGGCAATGTCATCCGGGCGGTCTTTGACGCTCAGGAGAATAAACCAGAGATCGTTCAGGTGCGGGTCCTGACGCAAGCGGCGAAGGACTTCCAGCCCATCCACGTCGGGCAGAATCCAATCCAGCACGACCAGAGCGGGCGGGTCCTGCGCGATTTGGTCCAGGGCGACCAGCCCGCGGCTGGCGGTCTGGACGGTATAGCCCTCACGTTCGAGGATGGGCCGGAGCCAACCGAGTATGCCCGGGTCATCGTCGACGACAAATATCTTGGATGGCATCTATCGAACCGGTTTAGGAATGAAAATCTGGTTCTCGTGCTGTCGCTCGAAAGGTATTATAGCATGCCCTATCTATTCGAGCAAAGCGTTTTGAACAGCGCGGGTTGCACAGAAAAAACGACTCGCCATTCAGAGAACGGCGAGTCAGGACCGACAAACGAGCCAAAACTTATTGGGGAGCCAGGCTAAAAGTGAGACTGGTGATTTTCCATTGACCGTCAAGCTTGCGAAAGGTCCAGCGGTCATTATCTTTCAAATTCGTCACGCCAATTTTAGTGTCGGCAATCGCGCTTGCCGTATCACCGGTCAGGGTGACCCGGATGTTGGGGTGGTCCGCATACGCGGGATTGGAGGGAAAGATAATGTTGGCGTAGCGGTCGCGGACCGCGGCCCAGCCCTTGTACGTCTTGTCGTCGCTCGCATTGTTGGGGGTGTGGTTGGCATCGGTCACGACGCCGTCGCTTGCCCACATCGATTGCAGACGATCAATGTCCTGCTGTACGACGGCTTCACCCTCGGCGTTAATCAACTGCTTGATGGCTTCTTCATCATTGGCGGGAACGGAAGTAGGCGTGCGGACGCGTTGGACGGGCGGCGATCCGACCGGTGGCTGCACCACGCCGCTCGAGCATCCCACCGCGGCGACAAGTAGGGCTAGCGCGGCGAGGAAAACGAACTTGCGCATAGAGAGACCTCCTAGGTCACGAAAAATTAGCGGGGGCTATCATAGCAGAAAAGCCCAAAATGTCAAAAAACCGGGTCATTTCATCTTGTCTTCCAGGACCTGGACGAGTTCGCCGCAGACTTCATATCTTCCAAAGGAAGGCATCAGATAGGTACCGGCAACATGGTCCTTTGTCGCGATCAGCAATTCCTGCGCCAGCCGGATGCCCTCCTCCACGCCGCGCTCGCCGGCGTCTTTCATCCGCCGCCGCGCCTCATCGGTCAGGGTGATGCCGGGGACCTCGTTGTGCAGAAATTCGGCGTGCTTACTGCTCATCAGCGGCAGCACTCCGAGAACGATGGGCATTCCCACCTTGCCGTATTTGTCGCCATATTTTTGCAGGAACTCGCGCAGGATCGCCGCGTCGTAAATCGGTTGGGTCATCACGAAATCCGCACCGGCTTCCAGTTTCCGATGAAAGCGGTCCAGCTCGTTCGGGTCGGAATTCGCCCACATCATATCGAGCGCGCAGGCAACGTTGAAATCGGCATTCGTCCCAATGCTCGTGCCCGCCCAATCCCTACCTTCATTCAGCCGCTTTAAGATCTTGATGAGCCCGATCGAGTCGATGTCGTACACCGCTTTGGCGTTCGGGTAATCTCCCAGGCGGGGCGGGTCGCCCGTCAACGCGATGACGTTGCGAATGCCGAGCGAATGTGCGCCGATGAGGTCGCTCTGCATCGCCATCAGGTTGCGGTCGCGCGTGGTATAGTGGATGATCGTTTCCAGCCCCACCTTTTGCTGGATCATGATCGCCAGCGCGATGCACGACATCCGGATCTTGGCGAGCGGCGAGTC
>JBLMXX010000529.1:0-14861 GCA_050257995.1 Acidobacteriota bacterium
ACCAGCGTGCCGGTCGCGTCGTAGGTGTCTGTTTCGACGCCGAGGCGTATGCGGGCGTGATATTTCTTGTCGTGATCGGTGAGGTACTCGGCGACGCGCGTCGCCTGCCCGATGCAGATCAGGAGCACGCCGGTGGCCATCGGGTCCAGCGTCCCGGCATGCCCCACGCGTGATTCGCCTGAAATCTTTCGGATGACAGCCACGACATCGTGGGACGTCATCCCAGCCGGCTTGTCGACGTTGAAAATACCATTCATTCCACGCGGCATTGGGGAACCTTCAGATGAGGTTAATTGAGCTTGCAGCGGGCAATTCTGTGCCGCACCGCACGTTGCGCAACCAGGCATGGCTTCGAGTGAAAAGTGGACAGTGGGCAGTGTTCAGTACATAGGTACCCAAGTACTCAGGTATACAGGTACACAGGTAAGCTTGTCTACCTGTTTACGTGTCTACGTGCCTACTTGTGTTCCGGTCTACGAGACTTGCTTTCAAGGCGGCGAGGACGCGCTCGCGCGCCGCCTGAATTGGTCCGTCGAGCATTGCACCCGAGGCCTGCTTGTGACCGCCGCCTCCGAGTTGCTGCGCGACTCCTGCAACGTCATAGCCGGAGCGAGAGCGCATGCCCACGTCAATCTTGCCGTTTTCCTTTTCAGTCAGCAGAAGGGCAATCTTTGCCGCATCTACACTGAGGAGCTGATTCACAATGCCCCCCGTTCCGTTGCTATTGACGCCGAACTCGCGCGCGAGCGCGAGGGGCACTTCAGCCCACAGGATAATGCCGTCCAATTGTGCGGTGCTCAAGATCCGGCCGCGGAGGCGCAGACTGGGCAGAGGCACGCGGTTGAACGCGTTCTCGATCACGGTTGGAATAGAGCCCCCCGCCTGCACGAGCGCCGTCGCGATCTGGAGGGTCTCGACACTGGTGTTCGAAGTGCGAAACCCGAGCGTGTCCGTGACCACACCGGTCAACAGGCACTGCGCGATTGTCGGATCCGCCGGGATCTCCAGTGCGCGCGTGATCCGGTAGATGATCTCCGCCGTGGATGCTGCATGTGAGTCGACATAGTTGATGGGCGCAAAATTTTCGTTCGTGATGTGGTGGTCGATGGCGAGCGCCGGTCGCCCATTGAAAAGAGCCGGGTCAAAGGCGGGTCCGAACCGGTCGGCCGAACTGCCGTCGACGTAGACGAGAAGCTCCTCGTCGGTGGGGAGCTTGGGGGTTAATTCGGCAAAGCCGGGGAGATAGTCAAACGTGCTCGATACGTGGTCGTTGCACGTAACGGTAACGGTCTTGCCGCTTTTGCGTAGTGCCCAGGCGAGTCCCAGAGCCGAGCCAATGCAATCTCCGTCCGGCATAATGTGAGCAGCCACAAAAATCCGATTATATTTCTCAAAGAGTTCGACGGCTTGGTCGAACGAGTTATCTTTTTCCATACTCTTCTAGAAAAGAACGATGGGAGTCCCTGTGCGTTACTTTTTCGTCCGGCGCCGCTTGGTCGCTTGCTCCTCGGTTTGGACTTGACCGAGGACCTGCAAAAAGCGCTCGCCCAGTTCGATGGACCGGTCCAGGTAAAAACGGATTTCTGGCGCAAACCGCAAGTCCAGACTCCGGGCGAGGCTGCGTCTAAAGTACCCGCTGGCGCGCGACAACGCATCCATCATTTCTTTCTGGTCTGTCTCGTCCTTCAGCGGCGCAATATATACTTTGGCGAGACGCAAGTCGCCGGTGACCTCGACCCGCGTCACATTCACGTACGCGAGACGTGGGTCGCTGATCTCCCGGTCAAGCATCAGGCTGATCTCCTGATGGATTCGCTCGCCCACGCGTTCGGAGCGATGCCCGGCCATGCTTAGCTCACTCTCACCTTTTGATAGAATTCGATCTGGTCGCCTTCCTGGAAATCGTTGAACTTTTCCAGTGCGAGGCCGCACTCATACCCTTCCGCGACTTCTTTCACATCCTCGGTAAAACGTTTGAGCGAGGCGATAGGTCCCTTGTAAAGTTCGGTTTCGCCCCGCAGGACACGCGCCGTTGCATTCCGCACGATCTTGCCCTGGGTCACGCGCAATCCCGCCGCCGAGGTCTTTTTCATTCGAAAGACCTGCAAGACCTGGGCGCGGCCCACCATGACGTCCTTAAAGACGGGCTCGAGCATGCCCTTGAGGGCTTTGTCGATATCCTCGATCAGCTTGTAGATGATGTTGTACTCGCGGATGTCGATCCCTTCGCTTTCGGCGAGGGATTGCCCGGCTGCCTCGACGCCGACGTTAAAGCCGATGACGATACCCTGGGAGGCGACGGCGAGCATGACGTCGGACCGCGTGATCGTCCCAATGCCCTGGTGAATGATCTTGACCTTGATCTTGTCGTAGCCCAATTTCTCGAGCGAAGAGACAATCGGCTCCAGCGAGCCCTGCACGTCCGCCTTGACGATCAGGTTCAGTTCCTTGATATTGCCCGCCTCGAACTGGGCAAACAAGTCGTTCAGGCTGACGGCCCGCGTCGTTTTCTGTTCGGCCTGCCGCTTGGCCAGGGCGCGTTCCTCAGCGCGGCTCCGCGCTAGCCGCTCGTCGGCGACCACCGCGAACGTTTCTCCGGCGCTGGGCACATCCGCCAGGCCTGTCACGGCGACCGGCGTCGCCGGACCGGCTTCCTTGACCGTCTCGCCGTGATCGTTGAACATGGCGCGGATCTTGCCCCAGACATCTCCGACCAGGACGGCATCCCCGATATGCAGCGTGCCCTCGTGGACCAGGAGCGTCGCCATGGGACCCTGCTGCTTGTCGAGTTTGGATTCGATGACGATGCCCGTCCCCGGCTTTCTGGGATTGGCGCGCAAGTCGGCGAGTTCTGAGACGAGCAGGATATTCTCCAAAAGTTCGTCGACGCCGAGTTTTTGCTTCGCCGAGATGGGGACGACGGTCACCTCATCCTTGCCGCCCCAGACCGCCAGACCCATATCTCCCAACTGCTGTTTGACGCGTTCCGGATTGGCATTGGCTTTGTCGATTTTGTTGAGAGCGACGATGATGGGGACCTGGGCGGCGCGCGCGTGGTCAATCGCCTCGCGCGTCTGCGGCATCACGCCGTCGTCCGCCGCCACGACGATGATCGCGATATCGGTCGCTTTGGCGCCGCGGGCGCGCATGGCGGTGAAGGCTTCGTGACCGGGTGTGTCGAGAAAGGTGATCCTTTTGCCGTTGTGCATGATCTGATAAGCGCCAATGTGCTGGGTAATACCCCCGGCTTCGCCCTCGGCGACATTGGCATGACGGATTACGTCCAGTACTGATGTCTTGCCGTGGTCGACGTGACCCATCACGGTGACGACAGGCGGGCGCAGGACCAGCTCTGCGGCTTCGGCATCGGTATATTCGTGTTTCTTGGGAATGCTCGTGAGCGTTACAACTTCGGGTTCTATGATTTCGACCTTGTGTTCCTTTACCTCAAAGCCCAATTCCCCCGCGACGAGCGCCGCCGTATCAAAGTCGATGGGCTGGTTGATATTCGCCATGACGCCATTCGCCATCAACTTGCGGATGATGTCGATGGGACTGACTTTGAGCTCCGCGGCGAGATCGCGCACCGTCAAATTTTCGGGCAGTTCGACCACCTTGGGCGGCGGCGGCGGTGCGGGTGCCACTGGCGGAGCGGGCGGGCGTGCCGGCGATTTGGCCGCAACGGGATGCGCCGCCGGCGCCGGTTTGCTTGCCGGGCGCGCCGCCGACGGTTTCACGGGAGCCCCTGCCGGTCGAGCCGGGCTATGGGTTGCGGGTCTATTGGCGACCGGTTTGGGCGTTGTCGATGTGGGTGGCTGGGCGTTCCTGGCAGGCGCCGGACGCGACGGCGCTACCCCACGCGCGGCGGGGCGCGTCGAGCCATTCGGGGCCGGCTTGTGGGCAGGACTGGATGAATGCGTCGTTGGCTTGGGTTTCCGCGGGTCCTCCCGTTTCACGTTATTTGTGTTCTCAGCCATAAGAAACTCCTTTCAATTCCCACATCCGATTGTAAATCAAGCAATAGGAATCGAATCAGGGATATAAGAATATTCGGTTGGCAATTCACTGGGGGAAAGGGTGCAGGGGTCGCTTGACGGATGGAGCCCCGGGCGGGACCGGACCATCGCGTATGCAGAGGAGAGCAGGCGCGCTCATCACGCGCGGGAGCAAATTCAACGGACGCAGGTCACGCGTTCATTGTTCGACTCCCTCGGGTCTCACTCTTTGTCCCTGTCCCGCATCCCTTGCGGAACCAGCGTTGGTTGCCTTCATTCTGTTTTGTTTTGTAATACTGCGTTTTCATGAGAGCGCGGCGGCAACGTCGCGGCGAACTCCCACAAGCGTTCCAAGTCCTGCGCGTCGATCGGCGCGTCCAACTTTAGCGCATGTTCCAGGCGTCCTGGGCTGCCCAGGACTTGATCCCAACACTCTCGCTGGCGGCACAGGTATGCACCCCGCCCCGCCTTCTTGCCCGTGGCATCCGCTTCGACGTGGTTTGCCTCCGTGTGCACCACGCGTACCAGATCGCGTTTCCCGCGGATCGTGCGACAGGCGATACACGTCCGCTGAGGAATATGTTTTGCCATGCCTCTTACTGTATAGTCGTCGATTAGACGAGTCGTGAATTAGTCAATTTTGGCAAACGACTCGACCAATCGACCAGTTGACTAACTGACGACTTGACCAATTGACTATGTTTCCTCTTCCGTTTCGAGCCAATCGCGAGCCCGTCCTGCCTTGCGCTTGCGCTTGGCGACCACCTTGCCCAGCTTCTCGTCAAACACGAGCGTCTGTCGCTTGCGGCGGTCTTCCTTGCGCTTGCGCAATTCTTCCGGCGATACATCCTCGTCACCGGTTTCCGCTTCGTACTCTTCCCAGGCTTCTTCAAAGGTCTGCTCGGTCACCGGGACCGCGGGTTCTTCGGTGGTTTCAGCAGGCTCGGCGGCCATCGTCGCTTCCACCGTGACTGGAGCAGGCGCCGTGACAGTCACTTCCGGAGCGATAGGTTCGACCGTCGCTTCCGTTATAGCGGGCGCCTGGGCTACCGGTTCCTCCGCCACCGGCTCTTTCATCATCGCAGGAATTTCTTCGGGTGCCGTCGGTTCCGGCGCTTGCGCCACAACGGGCTCAGCTTCCAGATCCGCCGCAGGCTCGACTTCTGCTGTCAGTGCCGTTTCGGGCGCCAGGTCTGGCAGAAGGAGAGCTTGCGCTTGCGCCAGGTTTTCGGCTTCCTCCGCAGCCTGCTCTTCGCTCTTGATGTCAATGCGCCATCCGGTCAGCTTGGCGGCGAGGCGTGCGTTCTGTCCCTCTTTGCCGATGGCGAGCGAGAGCTGCTTGTTCTGAACGACGACGTTTGCCGCTTTGTCGCCATTCGCATCCTCGGTCAAACGGACCGAGACGACTTTGGCCGGGCTGAGCGCATTCGCGACAAAAACGGAGGAATCGGAACTCCACTCGACCACGTCGATTTTCTCGCCGTTCAGTTCGTTCACGATGGCCTGGATGCGTACGCCGCGCTGTCCCACGCAAGCGCCGACCGGGTCGATTCCATCCTGGCGCGCGGAGACGGCGATCTTGGAACGTGAGCCGGCTTCGCGGGCAATGGCTTTGATCTCCACCAGCCCGTTGAAAATCTCTGGGACTTCGAGCTCGAACAGGCGGCGCAGCATATTGCGATGCGTGCGCGAAAGAATCACCTGCGGTCCGCGCGAGGTCTTATTGACCTCGCTGATGTACGCCCGGATCTTTTGATTGTGGCGGTACCGCTCCGTCGGAATCTGCTCGGACCGGGGGAGGATCGCCTCGATCTTGCCGAGACTCACAGTGATATTCTGCGCATCCACGTTGTGGACCGTGCCGTGGACGATCTCGCCCTCGCGGTCGGCGTAGGATGAATAGAGCGCGTCCCGCTCCGCCTCGCGGATCCGCTGCAGGATGACCTGCTTGGCCGTCTGCGCGGCAATACGCCCAAAATCGTCCGGAGTCGCTTCGATCTGAATCGACCCGCCAACCTGGGCCATCGGGTCAACGCCCTTGGCTTCCGGCAGCGAGATTTCTGTCCGGCGGTCGTGCACTTCATCCACAATCTGCTTGTGGGCGAAGATCTTTACTTTGCCGCTGGTCGGCTCAATGGTGGCAGAAATATTCTGTCCTCCGCCAAAATTGCGCTTGTACGCTGAGACGAGCGCCTGTTCCACGGCCTGGATGACGACCTCTTTGGGCAGACTGCGCTCGCTGCATAACTGCGTGATGGCGACGAGGAAATCGTTCTTCATCTTGAAATAACCTCGAACATATTGTGCGAAATGCTCCTACACTGCTTTCGGGCAAGCCCTCCCGACCTCGCCCGCCGATAAACAAGAAAAGTGGGGGATTCCCACTTTTCAAAAGGTCGCGCGGAGGATGAACGGGCATAGTATAGCATATTCTACAAAATGATGCAAATTGTTGACACTCGGCGCGCGACGGTGTATGATGGGGCAAAGGACCGGAAACGTGTTCGCCGGGTGGTCATGTGGTCACTCGCCAGTAATAGCCATTACTCTGCGCCAGCAGCCCGGCTTCCACCATCAGGCGGCGCAATGTGGCATAGTCGGCGTGGAATGATTTCAAGATTTCGTTCACGCGTCGCTCGGGATAGCGCTTGCCGTTCTCGAATTCCTCAGCCAGGCGGACCAGGATTACCTGGCGCTTTCTCACCTGGGTCGGGATATCCTTCAACCGGCCTCGCACGACATAATCTTTCAGGACCAAATCCACATACCTGTCAAAATCTAGCGCCTGCACCGTCTCTTTGATCGATTCGACGGTCAACAGTTGTTCTGCCATTTGGCGCAAGGCATCCGGTCGCAGAGCATAGACGTTGTAGTATTGCAGTGCCCGTGCCTCCACCAAGTCAGCGGCGAGCAGGCGCTGCAGGTGGTGTGACGCCGTCGCCGGGCTGATGTGCAAGAGCGCGGCAATCTCTTCGACCGAGTGCGGCTTGTGAGCCAACAGACCCACGATTTTGAGCCGGTTCTCGTCGGCCAGGGCTTTGAAGAAAGTGACCCACGCGTGCGTCCGTTCGGCAGGCAGCATTAAAGACCTTTAAATCAATTCGATGAATATCGATGTAATTATATTCAGACGCGCATCTCTTGTCAAGCGAAACTCTAGCAGTGGTCTGGTACTATGCGACCCGGATATTGGGCGAGCCGGTCTGGCTGTATCAAATCTTGAAGGGCAAACTGTGATAATGGTCAGTGGTCAGTGGGTAGTGGTCGGAGAATCGTAAACAGAATTCACTATCCACAACCCACTGACCACTAGCCACTGTCCCATCGGGAGAACTAATGGACCGCGGTATCCCTTTTTCCGCCAGTGAGGAGATCGAGCTCTATCAACGGACCTACTATTCCCTGCTTCGTTCCAGTGGCGAGATTCAGATCAAATCACTGGTTGAAACGCACGCGGGAATGGATTCGTCGCTCCACGTCCATGCCCGCGAACAATTCCCGGACATGGCGGCCTTCGTTTATTCAACCATCCGCCTGCCCGATTGCATCAAATCGGTCCGGCTGGTCTTGCTGGGACAGTCAGAGGAGGTGTTCGAAAAAGCCGGGTTTGGAGACGTACAGCGCTGGCAGGAGGTCAGCGCGCCCGGGCGGAGGCGCAAACTGTACTTTGACGGCAGCGGCACGCTGGCGGCATTTATCGCCAGCGCTTCGGACATTGACGATCTCATTCCCATCCTGACCGCTTTTGAAATCGAGTGGAACAAGATCAATAACCTGCTTGGGCAAACCGGCGCGATGGACCGCTTGTTGGAGTATTCCGGGCGCGGGACGCCGCTTACCGACGACGAACGCAAAGGTCTGGCGAAAGACATGGAAATCAGTCTGACCGACATGACGACGCTGGAGAACATCTGGGGTAATGCGCTGATCTCAAATTTGCTGGTGATCGGCTCCGGACGCAAGCACTTTGCACTCCGCCTGTTGGCTGGCTCGTTTGTGGATTATCACAAAGCAACCCAGCGCTGGTGGAAGAATGTCGCCCACCATGCCGAACCCGTGATTCGCAATCGCCCCGTCTATTTTGTATCCTCCAATACGCATAGCCTGGTGAACCTGGTTTCGGGTTATGCCCTGGAGCATGAGCAGGACCTCATCGATTTTATTGGAGAGATTCAGCACCAGGATCTGATGCGTGAGTACCAGGCGATTCAAGCCGAAGAGGTCAAGAGCAGCAAGGAGAATTTTCTTTACTATGTATTGAAGAAATTCTGTGCCGACCTGGAACACACGGCGGCGGCGCAGGAAAAAGAACGCGCCGAATCGGAGGTTGGTATCACGCACGTCCAGAGTGACCGCTACTTGGACGTGGATGCGCAGATCATCGAACTGTGCCGGTTGATTCCGGAGCGGCTCGACCCGCGCCTATCCCGTGAGGGGCTGGAGAAATTGCGAAAAAGCGACGCGATCATTTTCAATATCGACTATCCGCTTGGATTGGCGGCATACCAGATCCTCTCCGAAGTCAACCAGAACGTAGACCAGGTCCTGGGTCTGTATTCCATGGGCAAGGCCGCCACTCTGAACGGACGCATTGGAGATGTGATCATTCCAAATGTCGTCTACGACGAACATTCCCAGAATACGTTTCTGTTCAACAACGCGTTCACCGCGCGCGACGTCTCGCCCTATCTGGTCTATGGCACGGTGATGGACAACCAGAAAGCCATCAGCGTCAAGGGCACCTTTCTGCAGAACCGGCGGTTTATGCAGTTGTTTTACCGCGAGGGGTATACAGATATCGAGATGGAGGCGGGACCGTATCTGTCGGCGGTTTATGAAATGAGTTATCCCAGGCGCTACCCGGTCAACGAGATCGTGCGCCTGTACCAGGCAGACCTGGATACTGGCTTTCTGCACTATGCGACAGACACGCCATACAGCAAGGGGAAGAACCTCGGCGCCGTTCATACGTCGTATTACGGAATGGACCCGACCTACGCGACCGCGCTCGCCATCTTGCAGAGGATTTTGAGAAGAGAGACCCAGCGGTGATCCGTATGGGGGCACAATATTGAATGGTCGGGGAATATATTGTGCCCCCGGTCTCCTCAACGAACAGTGATGCTTCCGATGCCGCCGTCAATCTCAACGTCAATCTTGTTGGCGGCGGACGAAAAATCGGCCGATTGATAGACATCGCCGAATTTCGGGAACCGGTTCTCGTCCACGCGAATGCTGCCCAGTCCCGCGTTGACGCGCAGGCGTCCCGCCACTCCTTGCGGGATGTTGACGATCGCGGAACCGACGCCGCCATTGAGGCGCATCGTAACGCTGCCGGTGCCCGGCGTCGTCACGTTCATGGATCCCACTCCGGTGTCGATCTGGAGCGACGTGATTTTCAGCGTGCCGAGATCGAGACTGCTGTGCCCCACGCCGCCGTCAACTCGCAGAACGATGGGAATACCTGGATTTAGCCCAAGGTCCCAACGGCTGGCGGTCGCGCCGCCCAACATAAAGTTGCTCCCTTCCTCTTTCAATGACAGTCGCCCGTCGCTCCCCGCGACGTCATATGTCTTGACCACGCGTACGCCTTCGCTGTGCCGGTAGGTACCTTTCATCAAGTCCCCCGTGTCCGTCCCCAGCGCCGTGAGCGTCGTGTTAGAGAACCCAACGTTGAGGTCTACGGTGGCGGATTTGATATCGCCCAACGGTTGCGAAATCTCCTCAGTGGCTGACGGCGCGATGGGCAGGATTCCACCGCCCTGGGCATAGGCAATCCAAATCACACCACCCACCAGCCCCAACCACAGGACGAGAATTACGAGCGCGCCCAGCATAGAGCGCCGTCCAAAAATGATCTCCAGCCCGATCAAAATCAGCACGATCGGCCAATATCGCGCCGCCAGCTCCCAAAACGTAAATGGGAGCATTCCCATGTTGGCGAGCAGGAACAACACACCTGCCGTGATCAAGATGAGCGGTCCAATGATACTCGGTCGCCGGTGTTCCATGTTCATACTCCTTTGAGCTGTTAGCAAAAACCGGCTCTGCCATTCAGAGTCGGTCCGTCAACTCACCCATTTCAATCTAACACGATTCAGGGATGGCGTCAATCCTTCGCCGCCTACTTTCTTCCAAACTCGCGCTCTAACTGCGCGACGTTCAGCTGAATGACGGTCGGGCGACCATGCGGGCAGGTGCGCGGCGAGGTGGTCTGCTCAAGCCGCCGGACCAACTCCCGCATCTCTTCCAAGGACAGGACCTGGCCCCCCTTGACGGCGATACTCTTGCAGACGCTTGTGATCAGTCGCGCCTCGGCGCCTTTTTCCAGAGGGGTCTCGCCTTGCTCCAATTCCTCCAATATCTCCGCCAGCACCCCTTGGGGGGTCGTCGATTTAAGCAAGGCGGGCACGGCGCGTAACAGCACCGTCTGCGAGCCGAATGGCTCGATTTTGAATCCTACCGATCCCAGGTTCTCCCGGTTCGCTTCGAGGGTGGCAGACTGGGCAAGCGTTAATTGGATGGGGGCCGGGTCGAGCAATTCCTGCACGGCGACCTTTGTCCCCGTGCGCTGAGCCAGCAGTTGTTCATATAGCACACGCTCGTGGGCCGCATGCTGATCAATCAAGTACAACCCATCCGGTCCTTCTGAGATGATGTAGGTCGAAGCGATCTGCCCGAGCACGCGGAGCATTGGAAGTTTCGCCGGGTTTGTCGGAGAAAGTGCGATGTTGGGGGCGGCAGTTGATGCGCCGGAAGCGATCGGTGCGTTGCCGGCTCCGCCCCAACGCCCGGTGTCCGGTCCGGGAATCGGACGGTGCAGATCGATGGCAAGCTGGGTTTCAGTGGACGACGGTGTCATTCCGGGTCGATAGGAACTGCCCGCCGCTCCGATCGATGGGATCGGAGCGTTCGCCGTCAGAGTGGCTCGCACGGCGCGCTGGACCGCGCTGAACACCGCGCTCGGATCCCGGAACCGGACTTCGCTCTTAGTCGGATGCACGTTTACGTCGACCGCGTCCGTCGGCACGCTTACGTCCAGCACGACGATCGGCGCGCGCCCAACCATCAGCGCGGTGTGGTAAGCCTGGATGACCGCATGCTGGAGAGTGCGGTCCTGAATCCAGCGGTGATTTACAAAGAAGAACATATGCTTGCGGTTCGCCCGGTTCAAATTGGGTGGGGAAATGTAGCCCGAGACCTGAATTGTCGGAGTTGGATTTGCACTATCGACGGCATCGGGTTCACCGTCTAAAGACACGGGAACGTCCTTGCCGCGTCCGACCGCCAGCATCTGTTGTGAGACCTCAATCCCAAATACCTTGACCAATGCGTCGAAAGGGTTACCCGTGCCGGGCGACTGGAAGGAAAGACGCCCCTCGTTCACGAGCGAAAAGCGCAGGTGCGGGTAGGCAAGTGCGTAAGCGTTGAGGAGGTCGGCGATTCGCCCTGCTTCCGTCGCGGGCGTTTTCAGAAATTTGAGCCGCGCCGGGATGTGCCGGAACAAATCTTCCACTGTGACGATTGTGCCCGCCGGTGCCCCTTGCGCATGCTGCTCGGTGATCCGGCTTCCGTCCACTTGAATTTCCGAGCCGGACTCTTCGCCGCGCGCTCGTGTGATCAGCGTCACCCGCGACACCGCGCCGATCGATGGGAGTGCTTCGCCGCGAAAGCCGAGCGTGTGGATGCGGAACAAGTCCTCGGCCGACTCGATCTTGCTGGTCGCGTGCCGGGCGAACGCCGTCTCGACATCGCGCGCGGCGATGCCGCTGCCGTCATCCGCTACCCGGATGAGGCGCTGGCCGCCCCCTTGGATCTGGACTTGGACCCCGCTCGCCCCCGCGTCGATCGAATTTTCGATCAACTCTTTGACGACAGAGGCGGGTCGTTCGATCACTTCCCCCGCGGCGATCTTGGAGGCGAGGTCATCGGAGAGTATATGAATGGACATCGGCGTCTATTCTATCATAGAATTCGGAAATCGGGTATCGAAACGGCACTTGTCCGCTCCCTTTGCTTTTTGCTTGAACATCGTATAGAATTGCCTACCGTGGTTACGGTCCAGGACATTCTACAGGCACAGCAGCGAATTCGTCCTTACCTGAATTCGACGCCGCTCCGGAGATCTTTTCTGCTGAGCGAGCGCACCGCGATCTCTGTCCTCTTGAAAATGGAGAACTGGCAGGTGACCGGCTCCTTCAAGCCGCGCGGCGCGCTCAACCTCATGGCGATGCTGAATGACGCGGAGCGCGCACGCGGGGTGGTCACTGCCAGCGCGGGCAATCACGCCCTCGGCGTCGGCTATGCGGCGCGCCTCCTCCATATCTCGCCCGCCACCATTTTCCTCCCACGGACGGCACCGCGGGCGAAGCTGGATAAACTGCGCGAGTATCCGGTCGAGGTGCGTCCCGTCGGCGAGACGTATGAGGACGCTCACCACGCCGCACTGGCATTCGAGCGCGAGACCGGCGCCATCTTTGTAGATGCGTACGATGATCCGCGTACGGTGGCGGGTCAAGGCACCATTGGCTTGGAGATTTTGCAGGAGACGCCGGAGGTTGATGCCATCCTCGTCCCGGTGGGTGGGGGCGGCATGATTTCCGGGATCGCCATCGCGGCCAAGTCGCTCGCGCCCTCGGTTAGGATCATTGCCATCCAGCCTGCGGCATCCCCCGCCTTGCGAGATTCCCTGCGCGATGACAAGTGTTATGAAGAATACCCCGCCGCTCCAACCATCTGCGACGGCCTGGCGGGCGGCATCGGCAGAATTGTCTTCGACGTGGCGAAGCAGGGATTGATTGACGAGGTTGTGCTGGTCGAGGAGGAGGAGACGAAAGCAGCCATTCGCGCCCTCGTGGAAACACAGCAGTTGATCGTGGAAGGGTCGGGCGCGGTCGGCGTCGCCGCCTTGCTGGCGGGTAGAGTCCATTTGGCAGCCAAGTCAGCGGCGGTGGTCCTGAGCGGAGGTAATATCGATTTGTCGTTGCTCTCGCAAATCCTCCAGACAAAACCCTGACCCGAAAAAATGCCCCACAAAACCTTGCGTCCCTATCTTGTCCTTGCCATCGGAATCCTTGCCGTCTCGTCTTCCGCTATTTTGATCACATTCGCCCGCGCAGAGGGAGTTCCCGCCGTGTCCATCGCGGCGCTCCGCCTCACTCTGGCTTCCCTGGTACTCGCGCCGCTTGCCCTGACGCGGTCTACCGGCGAGTGGTCTCGCCTCAAGCCGCTCGACCTGGCGCTCGCGATTCTCTCGGGCATTTTACTCGCGTTCCACTTTGCTTTTTGGATCAGTTCGCTCGACTATACGTCCGTGATGAGCTCGATCGTTTTCGTCAGCACCAATCCACTCTTCGTCGCGCTGGCGTCGGTCCTGCTTTTCCGTGAACCCCTCCGGCGGTGGACCTTGGCAGGGATTCTGGTCGCCGCGGCGGGCGGCGCGCTGGTCGGGTTTGGAGACCTGGGGCAGGGCGGCGCCGAGTCACTTCAAGGGGATATGCTGGCGCTCGCGGGCGCCGTGGCGGTATCCGGTTATTTGCTCATCGGGCGCCGTCTGCGGGAACACCTGTCGCTGGTCGCCTACATCAGTCTGGTCTATTCGACGGCGGCGATGGTATTGCTTTTGCTCGCGTTCGTCATGGGGGCGCGATTGTTGGGATTCACCATCGGTGGCTATGCGCTCATCGTCTTGCTCGCCGTGGGGCCCCAATTGATTGGTCACTCGGCTTACAACTGGGCGCTCAAGTATGTCTCGGCCACCTTTGTCACGGTGACGATCCTCGCCGAACCCATCGGCGCCACGATACTGGCGGTCCCGCTCCTGGCGCAGGTCCCGTCGCCGCTCAAAATCGCAGGCGGCATGTTGATCTTGACCGGAATCTTTCTCGCTGCGCGCGCGGAAACCCGAGCGGCTGTGAAAGAAACGGCAAGCGCGGCGGTGGAGTTGTGATCAAATACATTCTGTTCGATTTGGATGATACGTTGTATTCGACGTCCGCAGGACTGATGCACGAAATCAGCGAACGGATGAACGAATTTATGATAACGGACGTCGGTATCCCACCAGACCAGGTGACTCACATTCGCAAGGACTATTGGGACCGCTACGGCACTACTCTGCGCGGGCTGTACATCGAACGCCACATTGACGCGCAGGCATTTCTAGAGTTCGTTCACGACATTCAGATCGACCGGTACCTGCAACGGGACGAGCGCCTGGACGGGGTGCTTGAGCGGCTGCCCCAGGACAAGTATGTCTTTACCAACGCCCCCGCGAGCCATGCGCGCCGCGTCCTCGCGGCTTTGGGCGTCGAGCGCCATTTCGCCCGTATCTTTGATATCAATTTCATCGCATACGAAAGCAAGCCGACGCTCTCGGCTTATTATAAAGTCCTCTCCGTCCTGTCGGCACACGCCGACGAGGGTTTGATGATCGACGATTCCGCGCGCAATCTGGCCCCCGCCAAAGCACTCGGAATGCGGACCGTGTTAGTTGACGGCAAAGGGCTGGTCGCGCCGGGCTCTCCGGTGGAGGGCGTTGACGAAATCATTACGACCGTATATGATATCTTATATGTCATAAACGATTTGCAAAAGGAGGACTAGATGGGTTGACGTTTCTCTCTTGACCGTTTGCGCCGCTACACCCCGCTTTTCTTCATTGCCGTTCTCTACGGCGTCGAATTGCTCGACGAGTTGATCTACGGACTCCAGGGAGCGGTTCTCCCGGACCTGAAATCTGATCTGGCTTTGACCTACACCGAGGTCGGATTGTTGTTCACGGTGCCGGGATTGTTCGGCATTTTTGCAGACCCCATCATCGGGCTCATTGGCGATACGCGTTTTCGTCGTGCCCTGGTCGTCGGC
>JBLMXX010000530.1:0-2663 GCA_050257995.1 Acidobacteriota bacterium
AGAGCGCGCTCAAGGTGGGCTTTGCCGCTAAAGTACTCCAGGTCAGAGTCCTCCGACGGATTCGTAATGCTGACGTGCACAAAACGCCGGATGCCCGCTGATTTTGCTGCCGCGATCATCTTGAGCGTGTTTCCGACGGCGACCGAGTGCTGGAACCCAGGGCTGGTGTAGTTGAATCTTATCCAATAGGTATTGTACAGGACCCGTGCGCCGTGCATCGATTCGACCAGTCGTTCGAAATCGTCAAAGTAAAACGGGACCGGCTCCACCCGATCCCCAAATGGATTCGCGCGCCGGACGGACCCCGTGAGTGTGCGAACACGATGTCCTTCCTTCAGCAAACGTGACGCAATATATTTGCCGGAATAGCCATAGGCACCGGTTACGATGTGCAATTCCTGCTCTGGCAAGCGTGCCTCTATTTCTTTGCTTTGGATCGGGATGCCTTGGGGGGCAGTGATCCTGTGTATTCCATCGCTTTACTCGTCCAGGCCTTCAACAGTTTCGGCGATTTCAGGACGAACCGGGGCACGAGGACATAGCCCCGCATGGGGCGCCCCGGCATCGGCTCAAAAAGTCTCGCGCTGTATTCTGACCGGAACGCCGCGCGGTCCTCATCGGACAAGCGCAAGAACATCGCATCCTGAAACAATCCGGCGAACATATTGCCATTGACGAATGCAGCGGGATAGCCGAACATTTTACGCTGGGTCGCCATCGGAAAATCCTTCATGGCGTCGGCAAAGGTATGCACCAATTCTTCCGGCGCGGGCTCGAAATTGGGCATCGCCTTTGCCGGTGCTTTGGCTTTCGCTTTTGATTTAGGCATTTATTTGCCCTTTCGCGTCTGTGTGAGGGCGCTCTTCATGAGTTTCCGCAGCGAGACACGCTTCAAATCGGCCGCGTCCCGGATTTTCACATGCCGCAGTTTCTTGCCCGTCCCCTCGAGCAAGCCGTCCGGATCAGGCAATTCCGTGCCGCGGAGAAAAAATAGGTTTACATACCCCTTCTGCGGCGAGATGGCAAAGACGGCGTCGATATTCTTGTCGCTGGTGCCATACCATGTGTTGCTCCATCCCCAATAGGTCTTTTCATCGGCGTCAGGCAATACGTCCAGCACCAACCTACGCGTCTTGCTCGCCAGCGTGCGGACCTCGTCGCTGGATTTGGAAAAGAGCAGATCGAAATCGGCTTTCGACTGTTTCGTCGACATCAGAAACTTACGCCTCCGTGGTACTCGCCAAATTCCCGTCGCAGGGCATCACAAATCTCGCCGAGGGTCACATAGTTCTCGACACAATCGATAATCGCAGGCATCAGGTTCGCCGTCCCTCGGGCCGCCTGGCGCAGTGTGGTCAGAGAGTTTTCCACTCTCGTCGCGTCCCTTCTGGCAGACAGTGCCTGCAAGCGGGCGACCTGATCGTCCCGCACACGCCGGTCCACGCGCAGCAAAGGCGCGCTGTTGCGTGTACCTCCCTCGGTTACATATTCGTTCACGCCGACGATAGTGCGCGCTTTTGATTCCACCTCGCGCTGGAACTTCCAGGAACTCTCTTGGATCTCTCGCGTCACGTATCCGCTCTCAATCGCCTTGAGCGCACCGCCCATCTTGTCAATCTTGTCGAGATATTCCAGCGCACTCTTTTCGATCCCGTTCGTCAGGTTCTCAATATAGAACGAGCCCGCTAACGGGTCGACCGTATTCGCCACGCCCGATTCGTGCGCAATGATCTGCTGGGTACGGAGTGCCACCTGCACCGATTCTTCGCTCGGGAGCGCCAGCGCCTCGTCGTAAGAGTTTGTATGCAGGGACTGGGTGCCGCCGAGGACCGCCGCCAACGCCTCAATCGCGGTGCGGACGATATTGTTCTGCGGCTGTTGAGCGGTGAGCGACACACCCGCCGTCTGGGTATGAAAGCGCAGCATCATGGATGCCGGCTTTTGCGCGCTGAATTTGTCTTTCGAGATGCGCGCCCAAAGGCGGCGGGCCGCGCGGAACTTGGCAATTTCCTCAAGGAAATCTAACTGCGCGACGAAGAAAAAGGACAACTGCGGCCCAAACTCGTCAAACGACAGCCCGCGCGACAGAGTCGAGTGGACATATTCCATCGCGTTGGCAAGGGTGAAGGCGACCTCCTGCACCGCTGTGGAACCGGCTTCGCGGATGTGATAGCCGCTGATGGAAATCGGGTTCCAGTTGGGCAATTCGCGGGCACAATATTCGATGATGTCGGTGGCAAGGCGCATTGAAGGAGCAGGGGGAAATATATAGGTGCCGCGCGCGATATATTCTTTTAGAATGTCGTTCTGGACTGTGCCGCGAAGATGCCTGGGATCCACCCCCTGTTTTTTCGCAACGACGACATACAATGCGAGCAGGACGGCCGCCGTCGAGTTGATCGTCATCGACGTTGAGACCTCGTTCAAAGGGATGCCCTCGAACAAGCGCTCCATATCGTCGAGCGACGAAATGGCAACGCCGACTTTGCCGACCTCGCCTTCTGCCGTCACGGCATCCGAATTGTAGCCGGTCTGCGTCGGTAGATCAAAGGCAACGGACAGTCCTGTGTTTCCCTGTGCGAGCAGGTACTTGTACCGCGCATTCGATTCCTCCGCGCTTGCGTAACCTGCGTACTGGCGCATCGTCCAAAAACGCCCACGAT
>JBLMXX010000531.1:0-2896 GCA_050257995.1 Acidobacteriota bacterium
ACGCTGGATCCGGCGATGGGCTCGACCAATCTGCGCGTCTGCTTGTGCAACATCTCACCGTGCAACGATTGAAGGAGGCAATGAATGGAACGCGTCTCATTATATGTGAATCAAAAGAACTGCATGGGTTGCCACGCCTGCGAAATCGCTTGCAAGCAGGAGCATGGAATGCATGTTGGTCCGCAGTTGATCCGGGTGTTGGAAAGGGCGCCCAAGTTCATACCCATCTACTGCCACCAATGCGGAAACGCCCCCTGTCAGAAGGCTTGCCCGGTGGATGCGATCGTGACCAACGACCAGGGCATCGTGATGGTCGTTCAGGAAAACTGTATTGGCTGCCGCGTTTGCGTGGATGCCTGTCCGTTTGGGGCGATGGCGTTTGACGAAACGAGCGCGCTGGCGATGAACTGCGACGTCTGTGTGCACCGGCTGGCTGCCGGCAAGCAGCCCGCCTGCGTGAGCGTTTGCGATACACGGTGCATAAGCGTGACAGGCACCAAGAAAAGCATCGCCACCGTGTTCGAGCGCGCCGCCGCATAACAAGAACGATGCGATCGCCAGAATCGGTCACCGCGTCACGCCTTGCCTGGCTCGACCCTGCCACCGGTCTGGAATGGCAGTTCGAGTCGCCCGGTAGGATGACATGGCAGCGTGCATTGGAGTATGCTGCATCGCTTTCACTCGACGGGAAGGATGATTGGCGACTGCCCACGCTGGCGGAACTGGAAACACTGCTGGACCGCAGCCGGGGGCGTTCCGATGGGAGACCGTTTATACCCGAGCGCGTCCCCTTTAGGGACAATTTATCCTATTGGTCCTGTACGACGTTCAAGCCCAATACGAAAACCGCGTGGATCCTGATGTTCGACGGCGCTTATTTATTGAGCTATCCAAAACAGAACTTGTATTATGTCCGTTGTGTGCGGGGGTGATGGAAATGCCGCTATCGGAAAGGCTGGTTGACGCCATCGCGGAGATGTGCGAAAATGACGCTATTGCCATAACCAAAGACCTCCTGGACAGTGGCGCCGACCCATTGGGGATTCTGGACGACTGCCGCACTGCGATGGAAATCGTAGGCAAGCGTTTTGAAGTAGGCGATTACTTTCTCCCTGAACTCCTCCTGGCAGGCGAGATGCTGAAACAAATCGCAGCGCTGGTCAAGCCGCGGATCCAGCAGACCGGCGTTGTCCGAAAACAGGGGAGCGTTGTTATTGGCACGGTCAAAGGCGATATTCACGATCTGGGCAAGGACATTGTCTCGTTCATGCTGGATGTAAATGGCTTTGAGGTCCATGACCTGGGCGTGGACGTTCCGGCGCAGACGTTCGTCGACAAGATCGCCACCGTCAAGCCGGATGTTGTGGCGCTAAGCGGCTTTTTGACTCTCGCATTTGACTCTATGAAGGAAGCCATTGCGGCGATCAACGCAGCGGGGCTGCGGGAAGGGGTCAAAATAATGGTGGGCGGTGGAATGGTCGACGATTCTGTGCGCGTCTATACCGGCGCCGATGCTTATGGCGCGGATGCCGTCGCCGCCGTCATGCTTTGCAAGTCATGGGTACCGTGAAGAGAAAAACAATCATGCAGTTCCTCAATGCCGCCGCACGCGGTAGAGTCATCTCCCCAAGCGCAGGGATGGGACTACCGCGTGCGGCGGTTTGCCATAACCGCTCCGGGTGGCTGCAAGGAGAATTGCCATGCTAACCGAAAACTGGGGACAACTCTCTCCGCCGGAAAGACTGGACGCACGGTTTAATGATTGGATGTCGGCTCCGGGGATTCAATTCGCGAACGCCGAGATCGAACGCGCCTACAAGGAACGCGCACAGTTGTTCAAAGACGCGGTGCAGCTGAGGAAAGGCGCGCGTGTTCCGGTTCACGTGCACGCCGGCTTTTACCCGGTCAATTATGCCGGTTATACTGCCGAAGAAGCGATGAGCGATTTTGACAAGCTCGGCAAAGCCTTTAAAAAATTTAACGTCGATTTCATGCCGGATGCTTTGGCGAGTGCGCTCTATACCGGGTCCGGCAGCGTCTTTGAGGCGCTCGACCTGAAATTGTACCGCTGGGCAGGGCACGGTGTCCCCTCGACGGCTCCATATCAATGTGTCGAATCCGAATATATGCTCACGGACGAATACGATCTGCTGATCGCGGACCCCACCGGCTATTTCATCCGGTATTACTTGCCCCGTATTTTCGGATCGTTGAGTACATGGCAGAAAATGTCTCCCCTCACCGACCTCACGGAGCTGCCGTTTATGGGAGCGAACCTGGCTCCGCTCGGTCAACCTGACGTGCAAGAAGCATTCGAAAAACTCCTACAGGCGGGCAAGGCCGCGCTTGCCTGGATGAAGGCGGGCGGCGCGATCAATAACGCGACGGTGGGCTCGCTGGGTCTCGCTCCCTTTACGAGCGGATTTACCAAAGCCCCATTCGATACCTTGGGCGATACACTGCGCGGCACGCGCGCGATCATGCTCGACAAATTTCGCCGTCCCGAAAAGGTCCTTGCCGCTTGCGAGCGATTTGTCCCCATTGCCGTCGAAATGGGCATTCGCTCATCCAACAACGGGCGGAAACCTGCTGTCACAGTCCCGCTCCACAAAGGCGCGGATGGATTCATGTCGGAGAATGATTTCGGCAAGTTTTATTGGCCCACGCTCAAGTCGACCATCCTAGGGATGGTCGAGGCAGGCGTTGTTCCCTTCCTATTCGTGGAAGGGAGCTACAACCGGCGGCTCGACCTGATCGTCGATTCCGATATCCCTAAGGGCACGACCGTGTGGATGTTTGATAAAACGGACATGAAGGAGGTGAAGAAGAAACTGGGTGGCTGGGCGTGTTTCGGAGGCAATGTGCCGGTCTCGCTGCTCGCGGCGGGCAACCCGCA
>JBLMXX010000532.1:0-6393 GCA_050257995.1 Acidobacteriota bacterium
ATCCTCAAATCGCGGGCTTGATCGCGGTGATGGCATTTACGTGCGGTCCCGACTCGGCTATGGTCGAAACGATGACCCGCCGCGCCCACGCGTTGCAGCGCCCTTTTATGAGCTTGGTCCTGGACGAGCACGGCGGCGCGACGGGGATGATCACGCGACTGGAAGCGTTTGTCGACATGCTGGGCCGCCAGCCGAGCAGTCCAAATGCCCAGCCAGGCGGTGCAGAGACTTTTAAAGCTCCCCCTCACCCAACCCCGCAAGACCAAATCGGCGCACCCCTGGAACGCCCTGTCGCTTCGAGGTATGATCCACCGGTCGTTTTACGGCAACTCCATAATCCGCGCGTTGGATTTCCCCGAATGGGCACTTCTGTCGTCCCGGTCAAGTCGGTATTCGAAGACATTGGCGTTCAAGTCGAGTTAGGTCCGGCTCTCAGCAGTCGGACGGTATCACTCGGAGCGCGTTATTCCCCGGAGTTCATTTGCACACCCTACAAGTACATCTTGGGCAACATGATCGAGATGCTGGAAGCAGGCGCCGACACACTCCTCTATATGGACGGCGCCGAGTTATGCCGGAACAGCAGTTATACGCAGATGTTGAATGATGTTCTCCACGATCTGGGTTATAAATTCAATCTTGTGAGCACCAGTTGCTTTGAAAAAGGCGGTATCCTCGCCTTGCCCCAATTCTTGCGCCAATTCATGCCGGAATTCTCCTGGTCTCGGGTGCTCCGCGCGATGCAGTTGGCACTCGACAAGATGACGGCGCTGGATGATTTGGAACGCCGAGTTCAATTCGTGCGTCCACGCGAAGTGATCCGAGGCACGGTAGAAAAGATCTGGACCGAAGGGATCGCCCGGGTGGATGAGGCCCGCAACCTGGATCGACTCAAGCAAGTGAAGCAAGAGGTCCTGCAAAAAATAAATCAGATTGAGATCGATCCCGCGCTCCAGCCGGTGAAAATAGCCACGACCGGAGAGTACTATGCGGTTCTGGAGCCGTTTTACAACCTGAATATGGAGCGGCTGCTGGGCCAATTGGGCGTCGAAGTGCACCGCACGCTCATGTTGGGAGATTGGGTCAAGCTCGCGATGATCTGGGAGGCACTGGGCTTTCACAAATCAGAAGTGGACCGCGCCGCCAAGCCCTACGTGCGTTGGAACGTCGGAGGGGAAGGACTCATGACCGTGGGACAAACGGTGATCCACGCCCGGAAGGGTTTCGACGGGATGGTCGAATTACTGCCGTTCACCTGTCTCCCCGAAATAACTGTGCTTAATATCCTGCCGCGGGTAAGTCGTGATCTCAACATCCCGATCATTTCATTCATCCTCGACGAACAATCGGGGCAGGCGGGAGTCAAGACCCGCCTGGAAGCATTTGTCGACCTGCTTTATCGCCGCCGCCAACTATTAGCGGCGCAGACCTGAATCCGATTGACGCCAGGAGATTCTATGGATGCATATGTAGGCATTGATGTTGGGTCGGTGACGACCAAAGTCGCCGTCTTGGACGAGAGTTATGCGGTGCTCGATTCGCTTTATCTGCGCACGCGCGGCCGCCCTCTTCAAGTCGTCCAGGAGGGATTGCGTGAGATCAGCCGGCGATTGCCTCATGGCATTACGATCGCGGGTGTCGGCACAACGGGGAGTGGGCGTGACCTGGCAGGCGTCGTCGTCGGTGCGGATGTCGTCAAGAATGAAATCACGGCGCATGCGGTAGCCGCTTCCCACTTTGTGCCCGGGGTGCAGACCATTATCGAAATCGGCGGGCAGGATTCCAAGATCATTATCCTGCGCGATGGGGTGGCGGTGGATTTCGGGATGAACACCGTTTGCGCAGCGGGAACAGGCGCGTTTCTAGACCAGCAAGCTGACCGTTTGTGCATCGACATCGAAACCGTGGGGCCGCTGGCGCTGCAATCAAAAACTCCCGTCCGGATTGCGGGCCGCTGCACCGTCTTCGCCGAGTCGGACATGATCCACAAACAACAGATGGGACATCGCGTCGAAGACATCCTCTACGGCCTGTGTCAGGCGATGGCGCGCAACTATCTGAATAATGTTGGTCTGGGCAAAGAACTGCGCGAGTTGGTTGTGTTCCAGGGGGGGGTGGCATTTAACAAAGGCATGATCCGCGCTTTTGAGGAAGCCCTCGGCATGCCGGTCCACGTCCCGCCGCATCACGAGGTCATGGGTGCGATTGGAGCGGCGATGTTGGCACGCGAAGCGATTGGTCACAATGGACACACAACTCACTTTAAAGGATTTGAGGTGAGTGAGCTGAAATATCGCACCACCTCTTTCGAATGTCACCATTGCACAAACCGCTGTGAAATCGTCCAAGTGACGGTAGACAAACAAGTGGTGGCACGCTGGGGCGGACGGTGTGATCTCTGGGAAGCAACGACGGCCCAAGTCGCGAATTCCTTACTCACCACAGAACCGTCTCACCACTTGGTATAGAATGCGCGTGCCGAACTCCAAGTTTGCCACGCTCACGCGCTCGTTGTGGCCGTGAGCCAGTCCTGACATCTCAGGACCCTCATAGCGCTGAGGGATGAATCCATAGACCTTGATGCCCAGGTCCTGGACCCTTTTCGCATCCGTCCCGCCCGTAATCAGTCCCGGCACGAGCATCCCCCCCTGTTCGTCCTCCGAAAGCGTCCGGCGTATGGTATCGAAAAGCGGTGAGTCGGGATCCGATTCCAGGGCCGGGAACACCGTGTCAAACTCTATTTCCACTTGATTGCCGACGACGGCGCGGATTTGTGGTTCCAGCGAATCTAAAGTGGTCCCGGGCAAGATACGGCAGTCCACCTTGCTTTCAGCCACAGCCGGAATGACATTGTCCTTGCTGCCTGCCCGGAGAATTGTAGGCGTCGCCGTGTTATGCAAGCTCGCCGAGAGGCGGCGTTTGGTCGGCTCGCCGAGCGGAAGCGCGGCCATGGCGCTTTCATGCCGCGCCGGATCGAGCAGGTTGAGGAGGATCCTGGACAACTCGCCCTCCACCCCGCGCGCGAGCGCCTCGACGTGTGCCCGCGCGGTTTTCGTTACCGTCACCGGCAGGGGCGTTTCGATCAGTTTGACGAGCGCCTGGGCAAGGGGCAGGATCGCATTGTTCTTGTGCGGCTGGGACGCATGCCCCGGCTCACCCCGGCCGCGCAATGTGAACCGCGCGGTCCCCTTTTCCGCCGTCGAGCAGACAAAAAACGACTTGCCGTCCAGTTCAATGCACGTTGCGCCACCCTCGTTAATGGCATATTCAGCCTGGACCAAATCTGGATAGTTCTTTGCCACCCAACCTGCACCCATGAACCCGCCGGTTTCTTCGTCGGCATTCACCATCAAGATCACGTCCCGCTTGAGGGGCACCGCGTCGCGTCGGAGCATGAGAAACACCATCAATTCCATCGCGACCATATTCTTCATGTCCGTCGCGCCGCGCCCCCACACGATCCCATCCTCCACGTCACCGGAAAAAGGCGGATGGCGCCAGTAGGCTGCTTCGGCGGGCACAACGTCCACGTGTCCCATCAACAAGAGGGGCGGAAGTGACCCGTTCCCCTTGAGCCGCGCGACCAGATTGCCTCGCCCCGGCGCGGATTCCAATACGACCGGCTCGATTCCCTCCCGCTTTAAGAGCGCGGCGATGTACTCGACGCAGAGCGTCTCGTTACCGGGGGGATTGGTTGTGTCAAAGCGGAGTAGATCCTGAGTTAACGCGGTCACTTCAGAACGAATGGAACCCCAATTCATTGTGCCTCCATGGGAACAGTGGATAGTGGACAGTGGTTAGTGGATTGTATTCCGTATTCCGTCTGACCACTGCTCTCTGCCCACTGACCACCGTCCACTGACCACTCATTGGACGTGGTGTGGGTCGAGGGCGTCGCGCAGACCGTCTCCGATGTAGTTGACAGAGATCACGGTCAAAAAGATCAAAAGACCGGGGAAGATCGAAGTCCAGGGGGCGTAATCCATTTCCGACTGGGCATGCTGCAACATATTGCCCCAGGTGGGGACGGGGGGCTGTACTCCAAACCCAAGATAGCTCAAACCCGACTCGGTGATAATGGCCGCGCCCACCCGCAGTGTCGCCGCCACAATGATCGGGCTCATCGCGTTCGGGAGGATGTGCCGCAGCATGATGCGCCCGCTCCCGGCTCCGGCAGAGCGCGCCGCATCGACAAACTCTTTTTCTTTGAAGGACAGGAAAGAAGCGCGCACCAGGCGGGCCACGGGCATCCAGGACGTAAAGGCAACGACCAGGATGATGGGGACGATGCCCGCGCTCAGAAATGGGACCACCCCTGCTCGCAAGAGCTGTGTGAGCAGGATGGCGACGAAAAGCGTTGGAAGGGTAAGCATAACATCGGCCGTGCGCATGAGCAGATTGTCAATCAATCCGCCATAATAACCGGCGATCGCTCCGACAAAAGTGCCGACGCCAATGGACAGGAACATGGCCAAAAGACCGATCAGCAGGGAAATGCGCCCGCCATCCATCGAGCGGATGAACATGTCGCGTCCCAGACCATCGGTGCCCATGGGATGGTCGAGCGAAGGGGGCAAATACTTGTCCGCGATGTGCGTCGTTCCGGGATCATACCGGGTGATCACGGGAATCGTTACCGCGCCAAGCACGAGCAAACCCAATACACACAGACCTGAGATCGCCAGCCGGTGCTTGCGAAAATAGCGCCACGTGAGCGAAAGCATGGTCTCCTGGCGCCGCGCGATCGTTGGGACCCGACCTGCTAAATCAACCGATGCGTCTGCTTGAGCCATTAGTCGTAATGAATCCTTGGATCGAGAAATGCGTAGGCAATATCGGCGACCAGGTTAAACAGGATAATGAGCGATGCGCTGAACATGAGAATACCCATCAGGACCGGATAATCGCCGCGTTCCGCGCTGTTGAAAAAGAGCCGCCCCATGCCCGGCCAAGAGAAAATTGTTTCGGTAAAGAGCGCGCCGTTGAAGAGAGACGGAATTTCAAGAGCGATAATAGTGACCACGGGAATGGCGGCGTTCTTGAACGCGTGCCGGAGGATGACGGACCGGTATCGCAGTCCTTTTGCCGTTGCGGTGCGGATATAGTCCATTTTAAGAACGTCGAGCATACCGGCGCGCATATAGCGCACATGCTGGGCCAGCTGAAAGACCGCCAGCATCGTCACGGGCAGGATGAGATGCCAAACGCGGTCTACCACCGGTTCGGGCGCGTCGCTCCCCAGCGTCGTCATCCCGCCGCCGGGAAAGAGCGGCAGTGGGGGCGGATGTGGAAAGAGCGGTGTGCCCGCCCAGGGGTTTTGAATGTTCACCGAGAAAATAATGATCAGAATGAGCCCAAACCAAAAGATGGGGATGGACTGGCCCATGAAAGCGATCGTCGTTACGACGTGATCAAAAACGGAATACTGGCGGACTGCCGAGATCATGCCGATTGGAATGGCGATGAGCAGCGCGAACGCGAAAGCCAGTCCTGAAAGGTAGAGCGTGTTCGGCAATCTTTCGCCGATCTCGGTCAGCACAGGACGATGGGTGACGAACGAGTCCCCCCAGTTACCGGTTATCGTTTGACCCAGCCATTTGCCGTACTTAAGCGGCAGCGGGTCATGCAAGCCGTATTCATTCTCCAGCCGCAGCAAATCCTCGGGTGAAATGTTCGGATTATTCTGCATGGCCGAGAGTGGATTATTGGGGGAGACCTGGATGAGCGCGAAAACGAGAACGCTGATCACAAAGAGCAGCGGAATCGCTTGCAGGAGGCGGCGGATGATATATCTGGTCATAGTTATCTAGTTCGATAGTTGGATAGTTACGTAGTTGAGACCACGCAACTATCCAACTAATCAACTATCGCACTATCAAACTATTTGACCCAAAGGTCGGCGGCGTTCCAGGCAGGTCCAAGCCAGGGAGTAGCTATCCAGCCCTGGACCCGATTGTTGAAACTATGGAGTTTGTAACGCTGGTAGAGATAGATGTGAGTGGCGCCATCCACCACCCGCGCCGCCGCCTTGCAGTAAAGGTCCTTGCGCTGCGGCCAGTCCGGAATGCTGCCGGCTTGCTCGACCAATTTGTCTGTGTCGGGATCATTCCAGCGACTGTAATTGACGCCGCCCTGGTTATCCGGAGACGGGATCGACTTGGAATCAAAGTAATTGTACATCTGGCTGTGCGGGTCAATGCTGGCGTTGGTGGTGTACATCAGGATGTCGTAATTCCCCTTTTTGCGCGGCGAGTTGGCTGCCCAGCCGCCCAACAGCAGCGACGAAGGCTGGTTCTCGACGAAGAATTCGACGCCAATCGCCTTCATATTCTCGACGACGAGCACCTGCGAATCTTCACGGAGTTTGTTCCCGGTCGTCGTCTGGTATTTCAG
>JBLMXX010000533.1:0-9628 GCA_050257995.1 Acidobacteriota bacterium
GCGCGAAGACTAGTCTTTTGCTCAGGCAAAACTACCACGAGGAGTGTAGACACTCTCCTAGAATGTGACTATAATCGGTGTAGCGTAGGAGAAACGACATATTTCTTTGCTGCGATACTGGACTAGAAAGAGGACCGATTCCAGAAGCGAGTTACTGCAGATCAATGGATGATCCAGCGTGTTTTGCCAGGAATCGGTTTTTTGTTTGCGTGGAGACCGCGTGAACACCATTCGTCCTCAGTCGATGATCGTCACCCTCTATGGGGATTACATCCGCCACGCCGGTGGCAGCATCTGGATTGGCAGTTTGATCAGGCTCCTGGGCTATTTTGGACTTTCCCAGCAAGCGGTCCGCTCTACTGTCTCCAGGATGACGCGCCGCGACATGCTCCACATTGATCGCATCGGTTCTCGCAGTTACTATTCTCTCACGGAGAAGATGGCGAAGACAATCGAGGAGGGTGCCGCGCGCATCTTTCATTTTAACGAACCGCGGCATTCTTGGGACGGTCGCTGGCACCTTATCACCTACTCGGTTCCGGAAAACGAGCGCGAGGCGCGCGATCGCCTGCGGCAAGAGTTGAGCTGGATGGGGTTTGGAATGCTCACCAGCGCGCTCTGGATCTCGCCTCGCAACCACAATGCCGAGATCGAACAACTGGCTGATATACTGGGCGTCCGATCGCGGGTCGAGACCTTTACTGCCGCGCACGATGGATTCTCCGATCAGCGCATGATCGTCCAGCGCTGCTGGAACCTGCCGGCGATCAATGCGCGCTACGCGACGTTTGTCGAAAAATACCGTCCTGCCTATGAAGATCACTGTCGCTTGCTGGCGGAAGGTGGTGACCTGGAGCCAAGCCAGTATTTTGTCCGCCGCTTTAATCTCATCCACGAGTATCGCCGTTTCCCGTATATAGACCCCGAACTCCCCGCCGAGCTGCTTCCCCCGGACTGGCGAGGTAACGAAGCGGTAAATCTGTTCCGCCAATATCACGAATTACTCGCCGATCAGGCGAATGCTTTCTTCTATTCGATATACGTCAGTCCTGCCAACCCGAGATTCGAGACGCGTAAATCCCGAATCCTGCTTCCCGTCTCGACTCCAGCTCCCTGATTTTTCGAAATGCCGGGAATCCAATTTGCAACGCCGGGCTAACCGGCGCCCGGTCACCATCAGGAATATGATGTCTGCGGAGGATGTAAAATGGCATTAGATTGGCTACCCAGGGAACATGAGATCAAGGATCACGACCTGTGGGGCAACGAATTTTTTGGAACGGATGCGCCCTGCGTGGTCTATGAAAAGCGGCCCATCGTCAATCCACAGGGCCAAATGATTGATGGCCTCTGCTCGGCCTGGATCATTCTGAACAATCCCGCCCAGTACAACTCGTACACGACCAAGATGGTCAAAGGCGTGACAGCCGGTATGAACAAAGCCAGCATGGACCGCAGTGTCGTCGCCGTGGTCCTTACGGGAGTGGGCGATAGGGCATTCTGCTCGGGAGGCAATACCAAAGAGTACGCCGAATATTATTCAAAGCGGCCGTCAGAATATGGTCTCTACATGGACCTGTTCAACGGCATGGTGGACGGGATCCTGGATTGCAAAAAGCCCGTCATCTGTCGCGTGAATGGAATGCGGGTCGCCGGTGGGCAGGAGATCGGGATGGCCTGTGACCTGACAATCTCCTCAGACCTGGCGGTTTATGGTCAGGCGGGTCCGCGCCACGGCAGCGCGCCCGTCGGCGGCGCTACAGACTTTTTGCCGTGGATGTTGAGTATCGAAGATGCCATGTGGAGCTCCATCTCCTGCGAATTGTGGAGCGCCTACAAGATGAAGTCCAAGGGACTGGTGAGCAAAGTGGTCCCCGTCATCAAGCAAGATGGTAAATGGGTCCGCAATCCACAGGTCATTACGGATGATTTTGTGCAGGATGGCGAAATCGTCTACGGTGAGTTCAAGACCGGACCCGAAGCGGACAAGGCACGCGATCTGGTCAAGACCGCCAAGACCGATTTCGAACTCTTGGACAAAGCGGTGACCGACATGCTGTGGACGTTCACCAATCTCTTCCCTTCGTGCCTCCAGGTTTCGATCGAGGGCGTTCGCCAGAAAAAGAAATTCTTCTGGGATATCAGCAAGTCGGCTAACCGGCACTGGTTGGCTGCCAACATGAGCGTCGAGGCTTTTGCGGGATTCAACGCCTTTAACTCGCGCAAGCAAACCGGCAAGGATCAAATCGATTTCATAAAATTTCGCCAGCTGCAGGCCGCGGGTCATCCCCTGGATGACGAACTGTTTGAAGCCGTAATGCCAAAGCCCAAATAGCACTTTTCTAAATAAAATTCCAGGAGGAAGCATGGAACTCGAAGGTAAGAATGCCATTGTCACCGGCGCCAGTCTCGGGATTGGCAGCGCGATCGCGATCGACCTCGCCAAGAACGGCGCCAATGTCGCCATCAATTATCGCAAGCACGACGCCGAAGCGAATGCCATCTGTGGTGAAATCGTCAAGATGGGACGCCGTGGCTTGACCGTGAAGGCGGACGTCGCATCCTTCAAGGATGCACAGGCGATGGTGGATACCGTCGTCAAGGAATTCGGCCGCGTCGATATCTTGGTCAACAATGCGGGCGTCAATCGCGACGCCGTCATCTGGAAGATGACCGAAGAACAATGGGACGAAGCGCTCGCCATCAATTTAAAGGGCTATTTCAATTACCTGCGCGCGGTGGCTCCGCTGTTCAAGGAGCAGGGCAGTGGCAAGATCGTCAACGTTACGTCCATTAACGGTCTGCGCGGCAAGTTCGGACAGTCCAACTATACCGCCGCCAAAGCCGGCATTATCGGCTTGACCAAGACCGTGGCGCGCGAGTTGGCGAAATTCAACGTGAATTGCAATGCCGTGGCGCCCGGCTTGATCGAGACCGAGATGATGAAGGCCGCTCCGGATGAGGTGAAGGCCAAAGCACTTGCCGAGATCGTGCTGGGTCGTCTGGGCGCGCCGGAAGAGGTCGCGTGGGTCGTCTCGTTCCTGTGCAGTGAAAAGGCGCGGCACATAACGGGCGAAGTGATCAAAGTAGACGGTGGTCAATACATATAATCCAGTGGATAGTGGATTGTGGTCGGTGGTCAGTGAAAACAAATCGCTAACCACTAACCACCGACCACTGACCACTGTCAGGAGGAGATCATGAGAGATGCAGTGATTGTGGATGCCTTGCGCACGCCGGTCGGTCGCTACGGCGGCGCGTTGAAAGACGTTCGGTCGGATGATTTGGCAGCATTATGCATTGCGGAAATCGTCAAGCGCAACAAACTTGATCCAAACTTGATCGAAGACGTCATTATGGGTTGTACCAACCAGGCAGGTGAGGACAATCGCAACGTAGGGCGAATGGCAGCCCTGCTCGCCGGTTTGCCGTACGCGGTGGCGGGACAGACGGTCAACCGCCTGTGCGGTTCGGCGCTAAACGCGGTGAACAGCGCAGCACACGCCATCAAGCTTGACGAGGGGGATGTGTTCATTGCCGGTGGCACCGAGTCGATGACCCGCGCGCCCTTTGTCTTTTCCAAAGCCGACTCGCCATTCCCGCGCGAGGTCAAGGTGTTTGATTCGACCATCGGATGGCGCTTTACCAACCCCAAGATGACGGCGGCATACGCCAAAGAGGGCATGGGCGACACGGCAGAGAACGTCGCACAAAAATACGGGCTCACCCGGCTGGAGCAGGACGAGTTCGCTCTGGCGACACAGAAAAAATGGGGAGCGGCCTTCGCAGGCGGCAAATTCGCCGACGAATTGGTGCCCGTGGTAATCCCCCAGAGGAAGGGCGACCCCATCGTCGTGAACAAGGACGAGCACCCGCGTCCCGACACCACGATGGAACAACTGGCGAAACTGTCGCCCGCCTTTAAAAAGGATGGCACGGTAACCGCCGGCAATTCCAGCGGCATCAACGACGGCGCCGCGGCGGTTCTATTAATGGAAGCCAAGACTGCCGAGCGGCTGGGCTACAAGCCTCTGGCACGCATCGTGTCCAGCGCCGTGGCGGGTGTTGATCCCTCTTATATGGGATTGGGACCTATCCCCGCCTCGCGCAAGGCGCTCGCCCGCGCCGGGTTGAAGATGAACGACATTGATTTGATCGAATTGAACGAGGCCTTTGCCGCCCAATCTCTCCCGTGCATTCGCGAGCTGGAGATGGACCCGGCGAAGGTGAACGTCAATGGCGGCGCGATTGCCATCGGTCATCCGCTGGGCTCGACCGGTGCGCGCATCCTGACGACATTGGTCCATGAGATGAAACGCCGCGGGTCGCACTATGGTCTCGTTACCATGTGCATCGGCGTCGGGCAAGGTATCGCAACCGTCGTCGAACGCGTCTAGCCCGGCAAGCGACGGTCCAACTAATCGACCAATAAGGGCGAGGTTACCTCGCCCGTACTAATCGACGAATTGACCATTTGACTATTTGACTCATTGGCAAGGTGCCTATGTCTACAGTTCTGATCGAAAAAAACAACGGAGTTGCGCGCGTTACTCTCAACCGACCGCCCCTGAATGTTATCGACATTCCCATGGTCGCCGAGATCGACGCCGCGTTCAAATCACTCAAGGGCGACCACTCCACCAAGGTGGTGGTGTTGGCGGCGCAGGGCAAAGCGTTCAGTGCGGGTGTGGATGTGGCCGACCACACGCCGGATCGGGTCGACGGAATGATCAAGAACTTTGACGGGATCTTCCGCACGCTCTGGTCACTGGAACAGCCTGTCGTCGCGGCCGTGCAGGGCATGGCGCTCGGCGGCGGCTGTGAACTGGCGATCGGTTGTGACTTTATCATTGCGAGCGAAAAGGCAAAATTCGGTCAGCCCGAAATCAAAGTCGGCGTCTTTCCGCCGATTGCCGCTTTGCTTCTGCCTCGGTTGGTGGGCCGCAAAAAAGCATACGAGTTGGTGCTGACCGGCGACACCATCGATGCGCGTGAAGCAGAACGAATCGGGCTGGTGAACATGGTGGCGCCACTGGAATCGTTTCAAGCTGCCGTCGAGGCGTTCGTGGGCAAGTTGACCTCTCTCAGCGGAATAGTGCTCCAGCATACCAAACAGGCCATGCGCCTCGGTCTGGATGCGGGACTGGACGCGGCGCTGGCGGATATTGAACGGTATTACCTCTACGAGCTAATGCGCACAGAGGACGCCCTCGAAGGCCTCAGTGCATTCATGGAAAAGCGCGATCCAGCCTGGAAAGAAAAGTGATTCTGTACGGCGAGTGTGCGGGCTATCCGAAAGGAGCAATCCATGGGACCGATCAAGATACGAATGATGAATGCGAAGGACGTGAACGCGATTGCGGAGATCGACAACCGCGTGCTCGGCACCCGGCGCCGCGACTATTGGGGATTGAAAGTCGAATCATCGCAGGCGCGTTCGCCGGTCCCGCCGCTCGTCGCAGAAGCCGATGGGCGCGTGATTGGTTTCATCATGGGCGATGCGAGCGGCTGGGAATATGGCGTGCCGGAGACGGTCGGATGGGTTGATACTATCGGGGTGGACCCGGAATACCAGCGCCACGGCGTCGCTCGGATGTTGACGGAGGAATTGATTACCCACATGCGCAAAGTCGGCGTATCCAAAGTCTATACCCTGGTCAGCTGGCGCGATGGTGATATGCTCCGCTTTTTCGAAAAACTGGGCTTTATGCCCGGCGATATGATGAACCTGGAAATCAAGATCTAGTCCGATGTCCTACCCCGACCCTCTTCTGACGATGGAATGAGGGCCGGGGGATTTGCGCCGAGGAGGTTGGTTGACGATGGACGTTTTTGAAGGTTGGCAGGGCAAACCGCTGGACCAAGCCCTTTCGCTCTGCCGAGAACTGGTCGAAGATACAGAGTTCCCCACCGTCCGCCGCTGGCGTGAAAACGGCGGCAAGGTGCTTGGTCACTTTCAGGTCTATTTTCCTGAAGAGCTCGCCCATGCCGCCGGCATGCTGCCAGTGAAACTCCGCGGTGCGTCGATGGAACGCAAACGCGCGGACGCGCACTTTGGCTCGTATCTCTGTTCCATTATCCGCAGTTCGCTTGAGCTGACCCTGACGGGCGCCATTCCGCTCGATATGTTTGTCACCCACCCGATTTGTGACGTCGCCCGAAATCTCGCGGGCGTCTGGGGGCGCAACTTTCCCTATCCCTGCCAGATCCTGTACCTGCCCCAAAACCCCAACTCTGCCTACTCCGCGCAGTACCTGCGCGATGAATATCGCCGCGTTTTGAACGTCATCGAGCAAGTCGCCGGCAAGCCAGTCACCGAGCAAGACCTGCGCAACTCGATTGCGGTCTTCAATGAGAACCGCGCCCTGATGCACCAGTTGTATGCCATCAAGCGCGAGACTCCCTGGCTCCTTTCCGTGGATGAGGCGTATGTTCTCATCTCGACCGGCGGAATGATGCCGCGCGAAGAGCACAATGCCTTGCTCAAATATGTCCTCCCGCTCATCCAGGCGCGCACGGTGAAAAAGCAAGACAAGATTCGCGTCGTGTTCGAGGGGGGCTTTTGCGAACAGCCGCCGCTCGACCTCCTGCGCGTCATCGGCCAGTCGTGCTACGTGGTGGACGACGATCTCCTCATCGGATTGCGGTGGATCACTGGAGACGTTCCCACCGAGCGCGATCCGCTCATGAACCTCGCCAACGCGTATATCAACCAGTCGTCCTACAGCCCGGTCCAGCACGACCTCCGCAAGCCGAAAGAAAAGATGCTGCTCGAACGCATTAGAAACTCGAATGCGCAGGCCGCCATCATCACCGCGGCAAAGATGTGCGAGCCCGGGCTCGAAGAACAGGTGGCGTACAGCAAGAAATTCGACGAATTGAACATGCCGTACTTTATCAGCGAGTTCGAAGAAAAGATGACGGCGTTCGACCATATCCAGATCCAGCTCGAGACATTTGTGGAGAATATTCTGTTTGATTAGACCGGGGACATGGGAAAAGGGTACCTCACCCTGTCACCCTCTCACCCGTCTCTTATATCAGGAGTTAACGATGGCCGAAATGACCGGCGAACAAATAATAGGTCGTGGAGCAAAGGAAGGCGCGCGACTGTTCCGGGACTGGTTCGACAATTTGACCGGCGCCGCCGAGCGAGGCGAGCAAACCGCCTATGTCTTTGTGATGGGCAGCATTGCCGAAGTCCTGCAGGCGTTCGGTTTCAATCTCGTCTTTCCCGAGATCAGTTCTCTGCAGACGGCCGTGCGACGCGTCGCTCACGAATACTTGAATGCTGCCGAGGACTATGGCTATTCCCCTGACATTTGCGGATACGTCAAGGCGGACGTAGGTGTGCAGCTCCGTGGCGGTCAGCACCCGATGGGCAAGATTCCCAAGCCGACGCTGTCCATCTTGACCAACGCCTGCAATACCTACCTCAAGTGGGGCGAAATCTGGGAGCGTTGGTACGGTAATGCGACTTTTGCAATCGATGCTCCCGGCTCACGCGCGGCGGGCTTGCACCCGATGCCCGGGGATTCGGATTTTGAAAATGACCGCAAATATGTCGAGTATCAACTGCGCGAGTTGATCACGCTCTGCGAACAGTTGACCGGCAAAAAGTTCGACGTCGACCGCCTCCGCCAGACGATGAAGTACACGAACGACATGAGCGTGGCGTGGAAGCGCGTCCTCGAGCTGAATCGCTCGATACCGGCTCCCTTCAATGCCCTGAATGATGGGACTGTCTATCTCGGCGTGGCTAATGCGCTGCGAGGGACCGAGGCGGGCAGCCGGTATTTTAAAGACCTCGTGGAGGAAATGGAGTACAAGGTTGCGCACGGCATCGGCACATTGAGCTCGGAAAAGTACCGCCTGACATTTGTGGGCGTGCCCTGCTATCCAATCTTTCGCCGTTTTTACGAGCTCTTTTCCGAGTGGGGTGGCACGTTCGTCAACTCGACTTATCTCAAATTTGCCGCCGGCGGGCTCAATTTGGGCTTTCAATATGACTTGAACCGGCCCATCGAAAGTCTGTCTGAAGGGGTGCTCATTACGCTCCGCCAGGCAATGGACTCTATGTTCTTCCAGAACAAGGACCTGGTACAAGAAGTCAGCGATTTCCACATCGACGGGATTGTGTATCACCCGATCAAGTCGTGCCGCACGGTCTCGACGGGACTGGCGGACAACCGCCGCGCGGTCATGGCAGAACGCGACATCGCCACGCTCTTCATCGAATCTGACATGATGGACAAGCGGGTTGTGTCCGAGGCGCAGATGAAAAATCGCATTGACGCGTTCTTTGAGGGGCTGGCGACACGTCGGCTGCACACGCAGGCGGCCGTACCGGCGTAAAGGGCAAAATTCACGAATAGAATTTCGGATTACGGTTTACTCACATAGGAGACATATATGGCGTACGCAGCAGGCGTTGACGTCGGATCAACGCAAACCAAAGCAGTCGTCATCGACGAGAACAGGCACATCGTCGGGCGCACGATCATCGATACGGGCTCGAACGTCGTCACCGCGGCGGAAAAGGCATTTCATGCGGCACTAAAAGACGGCAGCATCGCGGATGAAGAGGTGGAATACGTCATCGGCACGGGCTACGGTCGCTACAAGGTGACGTTTGGCAACAGCCAGGTGACGGAAATCAGCTGCCACGCGCGCGGCGCGGTCCATATGTTCCCTGGCACACGCACCGTTCTCGACATGGGGGGACAGGACACCAAGGCGATTCGCGTCCGCGATAATGGCGAGGTTATTGACTTTAGCATGAACGACAAGTGCGCCGCGGGCACGGGGCGCTTTTTGCAGGCGGCAGCGTTCGCTCTGGAAATCCCCTTGAACGAGTTGGGACCGACTGCCCTGCGCGCGGACAAGCCGGTCCCTATTACGACCACCTGCACCGTCTTTGCCGAATCCGAAGTGCTCTCATGGCTCGGCAAGGGCAAAAAGATCGACGATATCCTGCTCGGCGTTCATCGCTCCATCGGCACGCGCTCGATGGCTCTGTTGCGACGCGTCGGCATCGAAGAGCAAGTGACATTTACGGGTGGCGTCACGCGCAACGAGGGAATGGTCCAGGTGATGAATGATCTGCTTGGATTCAAGGTGAATGTTAGCGAAGAGTCCCACTTGATGGGTGCGCTCGGCGCGGCGTTGTTCGCCCTCGATCGCGTATTGGCCAGCCGCGTTCCGGTTAAAGAGGGGGTGTCGTGATGTACACCGCAGGCATAGACGTTGGATCGACTTATACCAAAGCCGCCATTTTGAGCGACGAAGGGCGCATCGTCGGGCGCGGTATGGTGGTGACGGGGTTTCGATTGGCAGAAGCGGCCAAACGAGCGTACTACAGCGCGCTGGCTCAGGCGGGTCTGGCAGAGCATCACGTAAAATACATTATCAGCACAGGCTATGGACGATTCCAGGTCCCCTTTCGCGATGTGCAGGTGACCGACCTTTCTGCCCAGGCGCGGGGCGCGACCTTCTTCTTCCCTCACACAAAAACAGTGCTGGATGTCGGCGGGCAAACGATGAAGGCAAGCCGCCTGGACCAGGGCAAGGTTCGCTCATTCCGCCTCAACGACAAATGCGCGGCTGGCACGGGCGCATTCCTGGAGAA
>JBLMXX010000534.1:0-16825 GCA_050257995.1 Acidobacteriota bacterium
GGGAACGCGGTCCGCACAGTTCCTGATTTCATCACCGAAGACCGGCCGGATTTGGAAGGGCGTATCCGGCTGGCCAGTTCCAGTGCTTGAAGCAAGTCTCTGGCATCGCGATAGCGCGCGTCCGGATCTTTGGCAAGTGCTTTAAGCACTACGCGTTCAATCTCGGGCGAGAGTTTGGGATTGATGCTGGAAGGCATCGGGAGCGGCGAGTAGATGTGATCGTGAATAACCGAGTATGGCGTATCCGCGCTAAAAGGCACTCGTCCGGTCAGCATTTCGAACAACACGACCCCGAGCGAATAAATATCACTGCGCTCATCCACGGATTCGCTCTTGGCCTGCTCCGGCGAAATGTACTGCGGCGTGCCAATCAGCATATCCCTGGAAAGTGTGGACGATCCCGGCTGGGTAGTTCGCGCAAGACCGAAATCGGTGAGATAGATGTGACCATCGTTCGATAACAAAATGTTCGACGGCTTGATATCGCGGTGCAGGACGCCCTGGGAATGCGCGTAAGAGAGCGCGTCGGTCACCGGGCGAAGGATTTCCAGGACGCGCTCAAGGGGCATGGGCTGTTGGACTAACAGCGACTTGAGGGTCTCGCCTTCAATGTAGCGCATGACGAGATAGGGCGTGCCCTCGTGTTCGGCGAAATCGTAAATCGGAATGATGTTCGGGTGGTCGAGCTTGGCGACGATGCGCGCTTCGCGCTCGAATCGCGTCAGAAAGGTGGGATCCTCTTTGAAGGCGGGGTGAAGTGCTTTGATGGCGACATAGCGGTCCAGCATGGCATGATAGGCTTTGAATACGGTCGCCATGCCTCCCTGACCGAGCGGCTCTATGATGCGATAAGGCCCGATGTATTCGCCAGGTGCAAACGTCATGTCTTGCCCTTCCGAGAAAAGAATTGCGCCTTATAGTATAGCGCAAACTGCTCTGGAAGCAAAATGCAATCACAGACCCGCCGAGGTTGTCGGCGGGTCTGTCATGACGAAAAATCTATGGGTCGAGCATATGGGGATCAGTCTTTCAGAGGCGGTTCTGAATGCGCCGGTGCGGGGGTCGATCGAACCCCTGGCAGGTCTTTGATGGTTTGGATCAAATCCACCCCGGTCAGCGCTTCGACGGTCGTGGGTACCTGGGCGATAATATTCGCGACATCCTGAGTGACCTTAGCCGCGCCCGCACCGCTGCCATCGCCACCGCCCGTGTTGATGACGACGATGCGCTCGGTCTTGGTTAGAGGTTCTGCAATCGCGGCAGCGATCTTGGGCAGTGCCTCGATCAACTGCTGAATGATCGCGGCTTGATTGTAGGTCTGCCATGCCTCTGCCTTGCGTTTCATGGCTTCGGCTTCGGCGAATCCTTGCGCTTGGATGACGTCCGCCTGCGCCAGACCGCGCGCCTTGTTGGCTTCGGCTTCGGCGAACCCCTGGGCCCGAATCACGTCTGCCTGGGCGAGACCCCGCGACTTGTTCGCGTCGGCTTCGCCCTGACCTACGAGCCGCGATGCTTCTGCCTGACCGCCTGCTGTAGTTGCCGCCTGGTACTTGTTGGCGTCTGCGATCGTTCGAATCCGGAATTGCTCTGCTTCCGCCGGTTTGCGGATCGTCGCTTCCAATTCTTTCTCGCGGCGTGCGACCTCCTGCTCCTGCACTTCGATCTGTTTCCTTTTCGCGACAACCTCGATCTCGACCTCTTCCTGCTTGATCTGTTGGTTGGTGATGTTTTGCTGGAGCGCGTAGGCGAGCTCTGCCTGGGCTTTTTGCTTGTTCACGTCGGCATCGTAAGAGGCTTTTTGCACCTGGTAATTCTTGTCGGCTTCCGCAATTTTGGTCTGAGCGGCCAGCCGGGCCTGTTCACCTTCCTGGTCGGCAGAAGCAGATTGGATTTTTGCATCGCGAGAAGCGAGGGCTTGGCCGATCGCTGCATCCCGCTTGACTTCCGCCGTGCGCGTGACTCCCAACGCATCGAGATAGCCCTTTTCGTCCTTGATGTCCTTGATGGTGAACGAGACGATGCCAAGACCCATGTTCGCCATGTCCCCTGCGCTGACCTCTTGCACGCGTTGGGCAAAGCGGTCGCGGTCCCGGTAGATCTCTTCGACCGTCAATGTGCCGACGATCCCGCGCAGGTGGCCTTCGAGTGTTTGCAGAGCGACCTGTTTGATTTCGTCGGTCGACTTGGATAGGAATTGCTCGGAGGCAGTGGCAATCGAGACTTCGTCGCTCTTGACCTTGACCTGTGCGATGCCGTCCACGGTGATCGCGACACCTTGCGAAGAATAGACGCGCGGCGTCTCGATTTCCAGCGTCATCACCTCGAGCGATAGGCGTTCGGCGCGCTCGACCACGGGCCAGACGATCGTGCCGCCGCCCTTGACGATGCGATAGCCTATGCGCTCTTTTTGGCCGGTCGTTGGGTTGAGCCGGATCTGCCCGCGTCCCGAGATGATGAGTGCTTCATTCGGTCCGACCTTTTGATAGCGGCTCGAGATAAAGAGAAGCACGACGAACAAAACGAAAATGACGGCAAAGGCTGCTGCTGCAGCCAAAACCAGTGGCATCCAACACCTCCCTCTGTGCGAGTAATTGTAGTCAGGTCCGCTGGCAGCGACGGATGAGGCAGAGTGGCGCTGCTCGCTTTCCTCCCTACCTTTTCATTCCCGGTCTTGCTACCGATTCATTCCTTCGGCCGGACGATTATCACCGTCCCGGCAAAGCCATCAATCGTCACGACCGACCCGCGCGAAATTGGGCGACCGTCTTTGGACCGCGCAGTGGCTGTGTGCCGTTCACCCATCGCGACATAGGCAATCTCGCCGACGCTGTCGCCCGGAATCGGCGCGGTCACCTCGGCCGTCACGCCGATCACTTCGCCGGCGGTCAAGGCACTCGACGCTTGCGGCGCAACAAAAAGGTAAAAAAACAAAAGGTGAGAGGCGATGGCGACCACAATCGAGCCGACGATCGCCCAAAGCAAACTGGTGCCTCCGTCGACGCGAAACCCTTGCGTCGCAATAATGCCGATGCCGCCGAAGGAGGTGATAAAGGCGGCAATCGAAATCGGACTGAGCGAAAGGATGCTGACGTCATGCGCGCCCACGTCGCCGACATGCACGTCCGGGAGACCCGGGACATGCACGGGTAGGTGGCCGAAATCGACGTGGATGGGTAGATGGATCGAGTGCAGTCCACCCGCGATCATCACCAGGACCGCGTAAAAAACTCCGAGCATCAAAAGAAAAAAATAGAAACACTCGAGCGAACTTGGGTTAATATCTGGCATGAGCACCTCTTCTCCGCAAGTCCTACGTGTGCCAAATCTTCCCCTTACCGGCGTCGCGGGTCATTTCTCCCATTATAACGGAATCCATTGCTCTGACTTGTCGTCGTACTCTTCCGCTTGGCCGGTGCGCGTATTATACATCCAGCCGTCAATTCTCAATGCTCCCGTTCTCAAAGCGTCCCGGACACAGTTGTAGCTGGACAGGTTGTCACGCTGTAACAGGACATTCGCCCTGATCGCGTCAAGGTACTGCCGGTCTACTGCAACGCCGGATGCCTCTACCCTTGCGCGCGCCGGTCGCGCAAACTCCACCCAACGGGCAACGTGCGGCTCGCGAGCCAGGTCAACCGGCTTCTCCAACGCCTTGATGCCGCCACATTCAGTGTGTCCGCAGACCACAATTTCATGAACCTTCAAGTGCAAAACAGCGTATTCGATGACAGCGCCCACGGCGTCGCAGGCGACGCCGAAAGGAGGCACGATATTGGCGATAGTGCGCATCACAAACAATTCTCCGGGCCTGGCGTTGGTAATTTGCTCCGGTATAACTCGCGAGTCCGAACAACCGATCCAGAGGGCATACGGCTTTTGATCCCCCTCAGTCGGCAAGTAACTCTCCCGTGAGTCAGCGAGCCGTTCCTTGAACTTCTGGTAACCGGATAGCAATTCTGTAATGGGCATCGGTCCCTTTTGAATGCGTAAATCTCCAAGGGCGCCTGGCACTGGTCGGTTATTGCTGTGGCTTGGGGTAGACCTGGACGAAGGCGCCCTCTTTCACCTGGAAAATATACACCCTCTGTTCCTTCAAGTCTCCGGCGCTATCAAAGGTCACGTGACCCACGAGTGTCGTCAAGTCGATCTGGCGGATAGCGTCCTCAACGCGCGAAACGTCAAAGGTCTGTGCTTTTTGCACGCCCGCGGCGAGTACCGCCATCGCGCTATAGCCCGGAATGCTGTAAGTATCGGGATTGCGCGATTCGACTTGCTGATAGTCCTGCCACCATTTCTTGTCCGCGACGACCTTGGGGTCCGGCGTAATCGCGCCGACGTAGGTTCCTTCGCTAGCAGGCGCCGCTTCGTCCACGTAGGTGGAGTTGAAACAGCCGTCGGAGCAGATAAATTTCGCCGTCACACCGGCGTCGCGCAGTTCGGGCAGGAGGACAAAACCCTCCGTCTCATAGCCGGCGAGAAACACGACATCCGGTTGTGCGTTCTTGATTGCAGGAATAAATTTGCTGTACGTCGATTGGGCTTCGGGAATCTTGACGATGGCGGCGGGCGTCTGCCCGAGCGGCTTGAGCGCGTCAACCACCTGGGTGCGTAAGCCATTCCCGTACTCGTTATCGGCATGGACGACGACGATGCGCTGGCCCTTTAGCTGTTCCACGATAAAGCGCGCCAGCGTGGGTCCCTGGGCGGCGTCCGTTGCATTGACACGGAAAAAGTTGCGATAGCCCTGCTGGGTCAGCGAGACTTCGGAGGCGGTGGGCGTGATGACGACAAGCGGGAGGTCTTTGTATACTTGCATCGCCGCGCTGGTCTGACCGCTGTTCAGATGTCCGATAACGCCGATGACCTTTTTGCCCTGTTTGACCGCATCGGCAATCTCCTTCGCCTTGTCGGCGGCTATGTCAGAGTCTGCCTGGTCGTCCAGGCCGATGACGGTGACCTTATAGCCCAGCAAGCCGCCCTGTTTGTTGATCTGGTCTGCCATCACCTTGGCGCCACCCACGACCGTCTGCCCGCCATTTGACTGCGCTCCCGACAGCGGCACGACGACGTAAACGAGCACTTCTCCTTTGCTGGGACCGGATGAGCACGCGGCAAGCAGCAGTAAAACCAATGCGAATCCTGCTATTACTTTCTTCATCCAACTCTCCTGATGATTATCTGTGGCGATGCCCTATGATTTATCCTTTCCCATACACTTCGTCCATCGCCTCTTGTAATGAACCAAGCTTTGCAACCTGGTCCGAGATATCGCTGCGGAGGCGCTGAGAGCGGCTGTCCTCGATATCGTCTTTCGAGCGAATTAGCATCAGTTGTGAGTACACTGTGCCCAGTGCTGTCAGGGTCGCATCGAGCTGTAGTTCGGCTCGCTCCATCGTCTGCGTCAGCTTTTGCAGGTTCTGGACTTGCTCCTGCTTGGACTGGAAAGCGTGCTGTGCCTGCTCGCGGACTGCGCTATCCGTTTCGTGCTGGACACGCGCGCCCAATTCTTTCAATTCCGCAGGCGCGGTCGCGGTATCCTGCCTGATCATTTCGTCGCGGTTGAATGTGTCCAGCCGTTGTGCCAGCCGAAAAATCTGCGCAATCCAATCTGAAATGCCGGAAGTGGATTCCTGAAGGTGCTGTTGGAGGACGCCATGTTCGCTTTGGCGAATCATTTCTTCGATCCGGCTGCGATAATCCAGTGCCCGTTCCACTTCGGTCCGATATTTCTTGCTCTGGATCACGGCAGGGTTGAACTCCTGCCGGAACATGTCGGCGACCACGCGGGCACCGGTGTCCACATCGCCAATGCTGGTATAGATGATGAGCGCCTCGGCGACGGCGCCGATGATGAGCCAGTACCACCACTGCCACCAATCAAAAGGTCGCGGGACGAAAAACGCCAGCAGAATCATGAGCGCAATCGTCAGAGCGCTCTCCCAACGGAAAATTGCGTACGAGAGAATGGCGGACCAAGCGCGCGAGCGAATGTCAGAGTTTGGCATAGGTCTAAAAGTAGGTCGACAGAATCTTGTATAGCCTCCGGATCGTGTCCGGGTCTGCGCGGCGGGCAAATCCGCCGGTCGGATCGGCGATATTGCCCAAGACGTTTAGATCGGCATCACTGCCATAGGCGATGCAGAATATCACGACCGGCACGCCGGTCTGGTTGCCCCGTTTCAGCTTGTTGGTCAGTCCGGAAAGGTTGAGATTGGACGCATTCTCGATCCCGTCGGTCATGACGACGATAGCGTTGATGCGGTCGCGCTCGCCGCGTTGCTGCAAATCGTCGTAAGCATAGGCAATCCCATCGAACAGAGCGGTGCGCCCATTCGCTTTGAGCGCATTCACACTGTTTTTCAAAGATGAGCGCTGTTTACCGATATCCTGTAAAGCGAAAGACGAATAGACCCGGTCGGAAAACGGCACCATCCCCACGCGGTCGCGGTCGCCCTGGATTTGGTCGAGGAACGTGTCGAGCGCATCCTTGACCTGCACCAGCTTGTTCTGCTCGTCCATGCTCCCCGATGTATCGACGACGAGATAGATATTCGCGGGACGTTTGGCGAGGTACCACGAGGACTGGACAATGTCGATTACTGCAGCATTCGGTACCTGGAGCGTCGTTTGAGGCTGGGTCGGATCGACGCCGTTTTGTTTCTTGATGGGCGACGCCGTGTCGTCGAGTCGCAGGTTCAGGTCCACCGGGCGATAGCCGGACTCCAGGACCAGTTTTTGGACCTCTGGCGAGAGCATGAAATCGCGGAACCGGCGATAGGTCAGGCGCTGGTCGTCGGTTAGCCCCGGCTGCTCGAGCAGTGCAAGCGGATGGTCCTGCCAAAGTGTCCCCTCCGCAGGATAAATGGCGACCAGCTTATTGGGCGATTTGCCGTTAAAGTACACCACCATTCGCTCTGAGACGACGAATGCGTCCAGATAATTGCGCCCCTTGGCGAGAACCTGGTCAATCGTCGCCTGTTCCCCTTCGCCGTAATAGCGGACGCTTTTTTCAAGCGCGCCGACGTAATCGAGCGTGGATTGGGTCTTGACGTCCTCTTCGGACAGATTGCGTGTCTTGCCCGCCCCGGCATAAAACTCCGCCAGCGTTGCAAGCAGCCCGCTGGCGGAACCGGTCGACGGGTGACTCCAGCGGAAATTCGGATCACTCTTGGCTTTGGCAAGCAAATCTTGCCAACCGACCGGCTTTTGCGGATATCCGAGCGACTGGGCGATATCGCTCCACATCGCGATGACGATGGGCGTCACCGCAAAGCGCGTGGACTCGCCGACCAGGGGCCGATCGAGTCCGGCGTCGATCTGAGCGAGCCAGAGCGACGAATCGGGAGTGACTGCCGTAAATCTACCGGCGCGGGCACTGTCGACAATATCGGCAGCATCCATCTTGACGGCATTGATCCGCATCGGCAGGCCGGAAGCCGTTTTGTATCCGGCGCGATTGAAACGCGTGACCACGTCCTGCATCAACGTTTCTTTTTCCGGCGAATACGCCAGGTCGAGCGTCGCCGAGTTCGCGGTCGGAGTGGAGGGGGTCGAAGTAGAATTGACGGCATACAGGAGACCGCCGCATATCAGCAGGAACGCGCCCGCTATGACGGCGAGCGAGGCAAGCACTGCGCAAGTGATTCGAGAGTAAAGGGCGGGTCGTTTTCTCATCTTGCGCCTCACTGCTTTGCCACATTCAGGTCGAACCAGCGCAAGAGCGCGCGCAACGTCTCGCGATCCGGTGGACGCATGCGCGTGGTGCGTGGGACGATGACCATGGCACCCTGATCCTTCCATTTTGCAAAGAGCGTGTCAGCGCCGGAGATCGAGACCTCCGTATTGGCGGGGCGCAGTCCACGTTTGAGCGCGTCGGTCTGGACTGCGGGCGAGAGAAGATATTTTTCAAACTGGAGCCCGGCGTTCTTTTCCGCTGCACTCGTTTCAGGCCCCATCCAGATCGTAAATGGAAAGTCGAACCAGGTCAGGTATTGTGGATATTCGATGACGAGCGGGTCCGACCAGCGCGTCTGGATGCCTCCCATGTTGATCAGGAGATCGCTCTCTAGCAGTTGACCACCGTCGCCGACCGAATAGCCAAAGAGCGCCAGGTCTTCGACGGAGTATGCGCTCAACGAAGAAAAGTCGGTGACCGATCCCATTAGTTCCTTGAGCCATGCCTGGAACTTGGGGTTGGTCACATCCTCGGTTGTGATCGTTGTCTTGTCGTAATACTCACCTGCCGCGGCGACCATTGCCAGCAGACCGGCGGCATTCTTGTGCGGGTTGGGGATGATGAGTTTAAAATAACCCCATTTGGGGTCCCCGCCCAGGTCGGGCCACCCGCCTTTGGCGATGGCGGCGTCATGGATCGTTTTCCAATTGATGATGTTGAACTTTTTGATCAGGACGTCCGAGCGGCTCTTGTAAATGCCCCATGAGAAAAGCGAAGTGGCGAGAGGTCGCGCGCGATATTCACCGTCGGTCAGAAACACGTCGCGTCCGAGTTTTTCGCTAAAAGTGGCATTGACCAGGTCCACAAGATAACGACTGTCGGGTATCCAGACGGTTGGGATGGGGTTGAACTCACCGCGGTCCCATTTACCCATCGCAGTAACGCTATCCATGGGAGTGACCGTCAAGATGATCGTGCGTCCATCCTCGCTATGTTTTTCGGTGTTGAATTTTTGCGCCGCGTCCTGTACCCAGGGCTCGATGGGCAGAGCGGTGACAACGCGAACCTGGATCGGCTGGACGGTTGGGTTCGGGATACTGCCACTCAATTGTTGTGCCAGGACAGAAACGCCGACGATTACGAGAGCCAGTAATACGACGGCGAAAAAAACGATACGGGTTCGGTTCATAGGTGTTTTCCGTCAGGTAAACAGGGAAACAGGTACACAAGTGTACAGGGAAACAGGTAGGCAAGTGAAAATCTTGTCTACCTGTCCTCCCATCTGCCGGTTTACGCGGGCTACGCGAGCCCCAATTTCTTCTTGCGTTCTGCCAGCTGCGTGTCGAGCGTGTGCCGTTCGAGCAGCTCGTCCATCTGCGCGTCGAGCCGCGAAGACTGCATCTCGGAGCGGGCCGAGGCTTTATCGAGGCGCGCGCGGATGCTTTCCGCCATACGGGCAACATCTTGATCGCCCGAGCCCATCAGGTTGTCGAGCGAGGTCATCGTCTTGGCCGTGAGTTCCTTGGAGCGGGCCAGGTCAAGCAGCGCTTGCATTTCCTCACGCTCCTGTTTCACGGTCGTGAGTTTCGCCTCAAGCTTGAGCTTGGCATCTAGTAGTTTCTGGTACTCACTTTGCTGGCGTTCGAACTGCTGTTTGTAGGTATCGGTCAGCCGGTTGGTGGAGTTCAGTTTGCTTTGCGCGGCGACCGCCAGTTCCTCTTTGCCCTCTTTCAACATCAGGTCGATGTTGCGGTCGAGTTCTTCCGCCTTGCTGGCAAATTCGTCATACTTGCGGTGCAGAGTCTTGACCTCACCGCCGATCGTAGCGGCGGCATCTTCCAGGTCTTCCAGGTTGTGCTCCACCTGGCGAATGTACTCGTCGATCACGGCGAGCGAATTCTGTTTCAGCGCTTCGTCTACCAGCGAGTGCAGGTTGGCGGCAATCAGGGTTTGGACTTTTTCTAGCAGGCTAGCCATGGTTTCCTCCTCTTTCGAGTGTAGAAGCTCGGGAGCAAATGCTGCTCCGTCGCCCGGATCTATCTCACTTCAGAATCTGGCGAGAGTATATCATGACGATAAATGAGAATCCTGACAGCCATCTGACAACTGACGCCCAAGACAATCCCATCGACTATCGCACTTCGCTGCCATCCAACTATTGCACTATCGCACTAATTTGTATCCCCGCCCTCTCAGACTCTGTAAATAGTGTGGGTGGGCTGCGTCGGGCTCGATTTTCTGGCGGAGGCGGCTCACCAGTTTTTCAATCCGAGTGTCGTCCACCTTATCGATGTAGTCTTGACCCCACACGGCTTCCACAATCGAGTATTTATCGCATACCCGGTCAATCCTTCCGTACAAGAACAGGAGCAGGCGATACTCCAGATCGGTCAGCGCTTCCACTGGTTTGCCTTCAACCCACACGTCCCCGGCATCGACGTCGATATACACACCGCGTTCGTCTGGCTGCTGGATCAATTTCTGCCGCCGCACGAAATCATCAAACAAGTTGCAGAAAGCGTGCGGTCCGGCCTCGCCGGCGCGGATGATGAATTTGTTAAGCAGGACGCTGCGCGCGGCCTGGTCCTCTGGCGTGGCGACGGAGTTGGCGCGACGCAAGCGCAAGAGCGCCTCACGTTCATCCGGTTCCAGGTCTGTCCAGATCTTGGTGCACTCGCTCTGTACGTTGCCATCTGCCGCGAGGCTCTGCTTCACGTGCTCATGTATCACGCGGTCCTGCGGCTCATTGCGTACCGCCGCGCCGGTCACCGCGCCCAGTGCATAACAGAGCGCCTGGACCAGCCCCGGATGCCCGTCCGCATTCTCGTGGATAAATGCCAGGTCTGATTCGCTAAAGGTGACATGCTCGCGCGCGGCGAACGACTCACAAAACTGCTTTGTCTCTTCTGGCTCCATGAAATGCAGGAAATGGACGCGCGGTGCGACCAGTTCGTAAAACTCCCCCTGCTCGCGCGTATTCGTCAGGCGTGCCAGCTCTCGCTCGGTCGCGGTCACATAGACGAGCCCCTCGCAATAGCGGTCTCTCAGCGCGCGCAGGTTGAGAAAGGTTTGGGGTTCGAGGCTGGTATAGGCTTCGTCAAACTCGTCAAAGCAGAGGACGAGCGGTTGGGGCAAATGCTTAAAAGTGAGTTCAAAGGTCTGTTGCAGGTGCAGGGAAAATGACAATACATCCGAAGCGGGGAGGATTTCGCTTTCGAGCCGTTCTGCTTCCGCGCGCGCGCCGGTTTGTAAAAGGCGGGCGGATATTGCCTGCCAGGTGGCTGTAAAAAAGGCACGCGGGGTCCGCTCCGGCATTTGATTGCAATCTACGTAAACAAAAGATGGACGGTTCGGTCCCTGGTTGGAGAGTTCACAAAGACTGCGCAGTAGGGCGGACTTGCCTAGGTTGCTCACGCCGACTAATGAACAACACGCCCCCTCGACGGCACATTGACGTACATATTCAACATTCGCCGTGCGGCCGAACAGCACGGATGGTATTTTCATTCCTCCTCCTTGCATGGGTACGTTTATATTATACCGTGAGAATGCGCGTAATGCCAAACCAAGTTATTCGCGCGTTTATATTTGCGCACAACCTCACCGTGTGATACAATGAAACAGAGTCAAATCCCTCCGAGTTGCTCTGAATCCTTTCAGAAGGGATCCCGGGGCACTCGGCATATCTTTGCCTATGGCGTGGTTGAACGCACTTGCACTAGACCTTTCCGATTGCGAAACAACGACGGGTCTTGAATGGGGGGGCTGTGGGTACTGCTGAAATCAATTCCGTTCGAAACTTGAATCTATTGCCGTCGTCTGTCGCCGCGACGGATGACGCCGAATTCGGCATGACTCGTGAAAATGGCGTAATGCGTTTGGTAGTCATTGCTTCGCCCGGATCCTCTTGGCTCGGCGCATTTGAAGGCGAATCGTCCGAGCGGGCCGGCAAAACTCTCCTGGTTGGACCCACCTCCGAGCGGAATGCAATGGCCCTGCGCGAACGTTTCGACTGGCTCAAGCCACGTCCGCTTGGCCTGAAGACTTCGGCGGGGACCGGCGACCGGTTGGGGCTGGCGACACCGGGGCATGTCCGTGCTTTTCACGCCGTAGGTGGGGGGCTTGCCCCCATTTTTGCACAGCAATCGATTCGTGAGATGACCCGCACTGGGCGCTCTCCGCAACAGGTGATGGACGACGCGACCTGGGGTATCTTTGCCGAAGGGTGGCGACAGGGAGTCGGCGCCGATGCCGATCACTTGAAAACGACAAGCGACATTGATGCCTGTGTCTCGGCAGGTTATACGTTTTTCACAATCGATCCAGGTGAGCATGTGGATAATTCTGCAGAGAATGCTTCCATCACCATGCTTCGTGCCGCCGTCGAAAAACTCCCCTGGGACCGACTTGAGGATAGCGTCGACTCGCTAAGAAAACGCTATCTCGGCCTGGCCTTTGATATTGAAGGAACGATGATCGAATTTGACGAGCATACGCTCCTGCGGGCGGCAGCCAAGTACGGGCGCGCGATCGCGCATGTTGTCATGATGTATCGACATCTGTTGGAGGTGACCGGCGGCAAGAATTGCGAATTGGAGGTGTCGGTTGACGAAACTGAAACTCCGACGACACATGCCGAGCACGTCTATATCGCCAGCGAACTGCAGCGCTTGCAGGTCAAATGGATCAGCCTCGCTCCTCGCTATATTGGACGATTCGAAAAAGGGGTTGACTATATCGGCGACGTGGCGGCTTTTGAATCCGACTTTGCAATTCATGCTGCAATTGCCCGTCGTTTTGGACCCTACAAGCTGAGTCTGCACTCTGGCTCGGACAAATTCAGTATCTATGCACCTTCGGTGCGGCAGACGCGCGGGCTCGTGCATCTCAAGACGGCGGGGACCAGTTACCTCGAGGCTCTGCATACGGTCGCCGCCATTAATGCGGAGCTTTTTTGCCAGATTTATACTTTTGCGCGTGACCGCTACGAAACCGACCGCGCCAGCTATCACGTATCGGCCAGTCTCGACCGCGCGCCGCTGCCGAACATGGTGTGCGACGGCGATCTGCCCGGTGTATTGGAGCAGTTCGACGCGCGGGAGATACTGCACGTCACCTTCGGTTCGGTGTTGACGGCGCGCACGGCGGACGGCCGTTGGCGCTTTTACGACCGGCTCATGAATCTTTTGCGCACGCATCCGGAGGAGTACGCGGCGAACCTGCAATCGCATTTCGAACGGCATCTGAGTCCGTTTGTATTATAGCGCGGCATCTACAACAGTCGGAGTCAAAGATGAATCTTCGTGAACTGGGCGAGATGTACAACCTGGCAGGCAAGACGGTGGTGATCACCGGCGGCGCGGGCATCCTGGGCGGCGAAATCGCCTGCGGCTTGGTCGGCTGCAATGCGAATGTGGCGATAATAGACCGGGACCCGACTCTGGCAGACCGGTTGATGGCGCGATTGCAGTCCAGTGTAGGCCGCGCCATTGTCGTCTATGCGGATGTGCTCAACACCGAGACCCTTCAGAAAGCGGCGGATACGATAGACCGCGAATTTGGGCACGTAGATTTCTTGATCAACGCGGCGGGTGGTAACCATCCCAAAGCATCCACCAGCCCTGAATTGTCCTTCTTCGATATTCCCCAGGATGCTTTACGTTGGGTCTTCGATCTGAATATCATCGGGACGATGCTCCCGTGCCAGGTATTCGGCAAGCGGATGGCAGGGCGCGGTGAGGGCGGCATTGTGAACATCTCCTCGATGAATGCCTTTCGCCCGCTCACGCGCATCGCGGCGTACTCGGCGGCGAAAGCAGGCGTCAGTAACTTTACTCAGTGGCTCGCTGTCCATATGGCGCAAGAGTATTCGACCAAGATTCGGGTGAATGCCATCGCACCCGGATTCTTTATCACTGGTCAGAACCGGTTCTTGCTCACTGACGAAAAGTCGGGGGAATTGACCGAGCGCGGCAGGGCGGTTATCGACCATACCCCCATGGGGCGCTTTGGAGAACCGGAGGACTTGCTGGGGACGGTGATGTGGCTGCTTTCGCCGGCGTCGGCATTTGTGACCGGCATCGTCGTGCCGATTGATGGCGGTTTCTCCGCGTACGGCGGAGTGTAGCGATAATTGATAGAGGTGAATGGAATGATTGGCAAAGGTTCGACTATTGATGTGCTCGATACGGAACAAGTACAACATCTTATCGCGCAGGCGTTCGATTCACTCCCGCTTGAAAGCAAGCGCGTGCTGGTAATTATTCCAGATGGTACGCGGACGGCGCCCACGCCCCTTTTGTTCCGGTTGTTGTATGAGCAGATTGGGCAACGGGTGTCACAATTGGACTATTTGATCGCTTTGGGCACCCATCCGTCCATGTCCGAGGAGGCGATTGGGAAACTGGTTGGAGTTTCCGCTGCAGAGCGAACGGAGCGCTTCCCCAAGGTCCACATTTTCAATCACCGCTGGGACCAGCCGGATGCTTTGGAAACGATTGGCGTGATCTCCCGGGACCAAGTGGCGGCAACAACGGGCGGACTGTTGTCGGAAGAGATACCGGTTCGGCTCAACCGTCTGATTTTGGATTATGACCAAATTATCATCTGCGGACCTGTGTTCCCACACGAGGTGGTGGGATTCTCCGGCGGCGCCAAGTATTTTTTCCCGGGTATTGCCGGGGCGGATATTATTAATGCGACGCATTGGCTGGGTGCGCTGGTCACCAGCATGAAAACCATCGGCGTCAAGGATACGCCGGTCCGTCGAGTTATTCACCGAGCTGCCGAATTCGTCACCAAACCGACTGTGTGCATTGCCGAGGTGCTCAAGGGACAGGACCTGCACGGCCTGTACATCGGTCCTTATCTGGAGGCGTGGAGCGCCGCCGCCGACCTGTCGGCGCAACTCAACGTCGTACTCGTACCGCATGCCTTCCGCCGCGTTCTCTCCATGCCATCAGAGATGTACGATGATCTTTGGACCGCGGCAAAAGCCATGTACAAGACAGAGCCCGCAATAAGAGCAGGGGGCGAGGTCATTATCTATGCCCCGCATCTCAAGGAGATTTCTTATACTCATGGCAAGCTGATTGACCAGGTTGGTTACCACGTCAAAGATTATTTCATGAAACAGTGGGACAGATTCAGGGACGTGCCGGGGACCATCAAGGCCCATAGCACACACGTCAAGGGCGGTGGGACGTTCGACATGAATACTCACATTGAGACTCCGCGTATCCAGGTGACACTCGCGACGGGGATACCGGAGGAGCGCTGCCGCCACGTTAATCTTGGGTATGCTGATTATAGGACCATTCATCCCGAGGAATGGCAGGGGCGCGAAGCCGAGGGTGTTCTGCTGGTTCCCCACGCGGGTGAGGTCTTGTACCGTGCCAAGGATTTAGAGTAACCCCGATTGCCGGGGCGCAATAAAAAGGGACGCGAGATCTGCGTCCCTCTCTTTTGCCCGTGTTCGTAGCATAATTCTTCTCTGAATCGCCAAGTCAGAAAGATCCTTCTCCCGTGCTCTTGAGCACGCTGTACAGGTTCAAATCGGCATCGGCAAAGAATTGGCGCAGGACTTGAAACCCACTCTGCGCCGCCAAGTCTTCTACTTCGGTTTTGCTCAGCCAGTGACAATAGCGGTATCCGGTGCCTCCGCGCTTCCAGCGCAAAAGTGCATCCCCTGTCTCCAACTCCTGTTTTTCAATTCCAACGGTTTCCCAAACCTCCATGCGTTTCCGCATTCGGTCGTTCTTGAGAAACTGCCAGTTGGTCATCACCAGCACCGCGCCAGGCTTGAGCACGGCGTGAATATCGCGTAGAACCTGCTGCCGCAGTTCGAAACTGGGAATATGATGCAGAACGGCTAGCGCGATGGCAACGTCAAATGGCGAGCCTGGGAGGGTGGCATTCCAGCCCGGCGCGGTTACGTCAGCCACTCGGAATTCGGCCGTTATCGATCGCAGGCTTGCGCGCCGCGCTGTGGCAATCTCGATCATTTCCTTTGCCAAGTCCACGCCGACATACGTGAGGGGGCGCATATCGCGGTCCAACCGTTCCGCGAGCCGACCATTGCCACAGCCAATTTCCAGAACGGATGCACCGTCGGAGACATACCGGACGATGCGATTCAATCGCGTCTGTGCGCTCGACCGCGTCTCGGAGAATTCGCTCGCAAAGCGCGAATAAAAAGTCTGGTTGAGTGCGATGAGTTGCTTGACGAGTTCAGGATTCACGGGTATGATTATAACCGCGTACGCGAAGGTAATCAACCGAGAACCCTGATGATATGGCCAGTCTGCAAGAACTAAAGCAAGAATTGAGCCGGCGTGCGGCTCTGGATATCGAGGCGCATCAAAGCGCACTCCTCTCCCTCTTCGCCGCTCTCCGAGAATTGCCTGACCCCTCCCCCTCTGCTATTAACCGGCTCATGGAACGGCATGTTCCTATGCCGAAAGACCGCATCATCGAATCTTACCGCCAGTTGACAGTGCAAGGCGTCATCCCGTTCGAGCAGGCCGTAATGGACCGCTTGCGAATTAATCCGGTCCGGACCATTTCGGGAGTCGCCCCATTTGCCGTTCTGACGGGACCGTATCCATGCCCGGCAGATTGTGTCTTTTGCCCTGACGCTAAAGGTTTTCCCCGCTCTTATCTGCCGCAAGAGCCGGGGGCACAGCGTGCCAAGATGGCGGGGTTTGACCCATATCGCCAAACTGCCGTGCGTCTACAGATGATGCAAGGGGAAGGGCACTCGACTGACAAGATCGAATTGCTTGTCCTTGGGGCAACGTGGTCGGCGTACCCGCACAAATATCAGGAATGGTTCATTCGCCGCTGCCTTGACGCGATGAATGGAGTAGAGTCCAAGACGTTGGCGGAGGCGCAGCACCTCAATGAAAGCGCCGACCACCGCGCCGTTGGACTGGTGATCGAGACGCGCCCGGACTATATTAATATGGACGAGGTGCGTCGACTGCGTTACCTGGGCGTAACCAAGGTGCAGTTGGGCGCGCAGAGTCTAGACGACAGTATCCTGGTGGCAAATCGCCGCGGTCACACGGTGCAAGACACCCGGCGCGCGGTGCGGCTCTTGCGCTTGGCGGGATTCAAACTGCACCTCCATTGGATGCCGAACCTCCTCGG
>JBLMXX010000535.1:0-3261 GCA_050257995.1 Acidobacteriota bacterium
CGGCTGGCCGCCAGTACTTTTTCCTTGATGCCGCCGACGGGCAAGACGCGCCCGCGCAGGGTGATCTCCCCGGTCATCGCGACATCGCTTTTGACCACTCGGTTGGTGAGCAATGATGCCAGTGCGGTCGCCATGGTGACACCCGCGCTCGGACCATCCTTGGGCGTCGCGCCTTCCGGAATGTGCAGGTGGATGTCGCTGTGATCGAAGAACGTTTCCTCGATACCCAGGTCTTTGGCTTTGGAGCGCACGTACGACAGAGCCGCTTGGGCGGATTCCTTCATCACGTCGCCCAGTTGACCCGTCACCACAAAGCCCTTGCCCCCAGGCATGCGAGTGGCTTCGATAAAGAGGATGTCACCGCCGACCGGCGTCCACGCGAGCCCGGTCGCCACACCCGGAATCGTCGTGCGTTCGGCGACCTCTGCATAGAAGCGAGGCTTGCCAAGGAGTTCCGGAACCGCCTCCGGGTTGACGGTCACCGGAGTGGGCTTGCCCTCTGCGATGTGGGTGGCGACCTTGCGACACACGGACCCGATCACGCGCTCGAGATTGCGAACGCCCGCCTCCCGCGTATAATCACGCGCCAGTTGGCGAATAGCATCATCCTCGAACTTTATCTCTTCCGGTTTCAGCCCATTCTCCTCAATCTGCCGCGGGATGAGATACCCCTTAGCGATATTGAGTTTTTCATCTTCCGTATAGCCGCTCAGCTGCAAGATTTCCATCCGATCGCGGAGAGCCGGCTGAATCGGGTCGAGCTGGTTCGCGGTGCAGATAAAGATGACTTGAGACAGATCGAAATCGACATCCAGATAGTGATCCCGAAAAGCCTTGTTCTGGGCCGGGTCGAGCACCTCGAGCAATGCCGACGACGGGTCACCGCGATAATCAGCGCCGACCTTGTCCACTTCATCCAGCATCATGACCGGATTGCGGGTTCCGACGCGCTTTAAAGATTGAACGATTCGCCCGGGTAGGGCGCCGATGTACGTCCGGCGGTGCCCGCGGATCTCGGCTTCGTCATGCATGCCTCCAAGGGACATTCGGATGAACTTGCGTCCGAGCGCCCGCGCGATGGATTGCCCGAGAGATGTCTTGCCAACGCCGGGCGGTCCCACAAAACACAGGATAGAGCCGCGATAGGAGGTTACCTCCTGGTTGCCGCCCCGTTCCAACCGGAGCTTGCGGACGGCAAGGTACTCTAGCAATCGCTCCTTGATCTCTTTGAGATCATAATGGTCTTCGTCGAGGATACCGCGCGCGCGCGGTATGTCGAGGTTGTCTTCCGTCGTAACACTCCATGGCAGTTCGACCAGCCAATCCAGATAGGTCTTGATGACATGGTACTCGGCGGCAGCGGGCGGCATCGTCCGCATCCGGTCGAGCTCGCGTTTCGCCTCGCGCTCTGCCTCGTCGGACATATGCGCCTCGGCGATCTTGCGTTCGTACTCTTTGATCTCGACCGCCTGCTCGTCCTCTTCGCCCAATTCCTTCTTGATCTGCTTCAACTGTTCGCGCAAGATGTACTCACGCTGGGTCTTTTCCAGTTCGCTCTGCGCCTGCGATTGGATCTTTTTGCCCAACTCAAGGACTTCGAGCTCTTTCGTAATGAGCGCATTGAGCTTTTGCAGTTTCTCGGCAACGGCATCCAGCTCGAGCAGTTCCTGAGCATCCTTCAAATCCATCCGCAGGCTCGTCGCGATCATGTAAACCAATTGGCGCGGATCGTCGACGTTCAGCGCCGCCATCAAGAGTTCTTCAGGCAGGTACGCCGCGAGCGAGACCTGACGGCGGAACAGGTCGATAGTATTGCGCATAAGCGCTTCGACTTCAACCGTCTTTTCGGCGACTTCGGGCGCCAACTCAATCCGTGCTTTCAGATAGGGATCGACCGAAGTGAATTCCTGGATGCGAATCCGGTCCACTCCTTGTACAATCAGGCGCACGGTATTGTCCGGCGCCCGCAGCAAGCGATGAATGATTGCGGCGGTCCCGGTCGTGTACACATCGTTCGGCCCCGCCTCTTCGATCTTTTCGTCCTTAATGGTAACCAGTCCGATCATCCGAGTCGTGCTCGTTGCCGCTTCGTCTACGAGGCGAATCGAGCGCGCCTGCCCCACGTTCAGCGGGATCACAGTCAGTGGATAGACGACGGTCCCGCGCAAAGGGAGTATCGGCAGTTCGGAGGGAACAGCCGGTGCATTCGATTGTTCGGTCTTGATTTCCTCAGCCCCTTCGTTGTCTTTCTTCCCGGTAAAAATATGCATTGTCAACTCCACGCTTGGTGATTGTAAGACTTGCCCTCGAGCGGAAATGTCCGGTCCAATCCGTCAGTCCGACGCTCTTGGCAAGCTACGGCGTAAGCGTGTTACGGTTAAGGTCTCCCATCCTCTCCATTCGACTGCACACGAATGGGGACATGATGCTCGTGCCTGGATTTGGGCAACACGATCCGCAGAAAACCATTCTCATACTTGGCTTCGATCGCGTCCTCATCGTAAGTCCCTGGCAGGACCACCTCGCTGTCAAACTCTCCGTACGGAATCTCGAGACAATGATAGCTAAGCTTGGCATCGGTATCCTGCCGAGCGCCGCGAACGGTCAACACGCGATCTACAAAGGAAATCTGTATGTCTTCGGGGTTCATCCCGGCGATTTCTATTTTTACAATGACCGCGTCGTCAGTTTCATAAACGTCCGTCGCCGGACGCCATGTGCGCGTGCGGGACCTGTGCTGGTGCGGGAAAAATCCGTGCAGCATATTGTCCACCTGGCGCTCAAACTGATCGATCTCGTCAAATGTTTCCGAGAGTTCCTGTCCCATAACCGCTCCTTGATTAATGGTGCCAGTCATTTGCCGCGATGGCAAAATAGCAACATCTCAATTGTAGCACAATTGGCAATTTCCCTCAAGTCGCAAAAAACAATGCGTTTTCGACGCACAAAAAGCGAGGTAACGCCACTCCTATTCATCCGGGCGCGCTTCTGCTGCCTTTAACCCATTATTCTCCAGACCCAGGTGACCTCGTACCATGAGTGCCAGATGAATCGCAGCGCGTTAAAATACCCTTGACAGTCTAGTCGCCTTGTGTTAAACTGACGCCGGAATTACGAATTCAACAACGGGGAGCTCGGTATCGACCGGGCTGAGAGGGCGACTATCAGTCGCCGACCCGTATACCTGATCTGGGTAATGCCAGCGGAGGAACATTTAACGCGTGACAGCGCCACCCAGGTCAGGTGGCGTTTTTTGTTGCC
>JBLMXX010000536.1:0-4479 GCA_050257995.1 Acidobacteriota bacterium
GCGGCATACATTTCGGGCGTCCATTGGTCTTCCGGCTGCCCGTCGTGTTCAATGCTGATCGTGTAAAGGTTGGGGTTGTTTGGAGATTGCAGGTCCTGCCAGGTCGGCTGGACCAGGACCCCGCGCGCATTGAACCACTGCCCGTTCGTGAACTTGAGCCCGTTCCCATACGCCGTGTCGTCAATCGAAACATACTGCTCAATACTGCCATCCTTGCCCACGCAAAAATGCGCCGATGTCAGTCCAGCCGGATTGTTAAAAGTGGGAAAAACGGCGGACATGGGTCCCGCGGCGATGTGCAGGACGACAGCTTTGACCTTCTGCCCGCTTCGCCCGACATCATAATTGTTCGTCGTGATGAGGCGCTGGGTGGCAAACGGGCACCATCCCGAGATTGTGGGTTGGGGAGGCGCTGGCGGGGGCTGGGTTGGAGTCGTGGGCTGAGGTTGGGCGTGCTGCGGTTGCGCCGGTTGAGGCGCGGGGACAGCAGGCATGCGGACGCGATAGGCATTCTGCAGTGCGGCACGGAAATCATCCTGCACGGCAGGCTTGTCGGAAATACTCCACCGACCGTCCCCCGGCTGCCAGCGAAATAGGCACAGCGCCTGGACCGGCTGATTCGCGGGGACGGCGTTCCACGCGTTAATCTCGGCATATGCCGCTTGAATCCAACCCGTATTGCGATTTTGCCACCAGTTAGGGTCAGCCGGCTGGGTCTCGGTAATAAAGACGGGGAGCACGCGCAGCAGCGGGTGCACCACACTCAGAAAATCACGATAGGCGCGCAAGTGCTTGTGATAATTCGGAAAGCCGTCCATGCGCTCTTCGCTCGCAATCAGAGCGGCATCGCTGCCGTGGGTATACGTGTGCAACGCCAGCGCGCCGGGCGGCGCACCCATTTGCACAAGCCGGTTCAGAATATCCTGGTAATACTTGATCCAATCCCCACCGGGATTGCCCGGATAAGTCGTCTGCGGGTTCCAGGGACCGGGGGGAGCCGGCGCGATCAGGTCGTCGGCGTGACCCGGCACTGCCAGGATCTTGGCGCGGCACTTGGCAAAGCATTGCGCGTACAGATCAGGCGTGATGAGCTCACCGCTCTCGCCTCCGGGGCGTTCGGCAGCCAGGTTCGTCTCGTTACCGATGATCCAGATGCCAGCCCCCCTGGATCCCGCTACAAACGCAGCGCACTGTTGAGCAAAAACATCATACTGGGAGGAATTGGGAATTGTCCCGTCAGGGTTGTACCCATAGTTCAGGCGAACGATGACTCCGAATCCCTGACTGGCATATCCCGAATAATCGCCCCCGCCGTCGCTCGCCTTCACCGAAAAGACAATCCAGCCGGGTTTCCCCGCGCCCAGCAACAGTCCTTCCGCGCCGGGGTCATGCACGCCAAAGATATAGGGAGGAAATTGAGGCATGGTGGCTCCTTGATTCACCCAATTTGGGTTATATCAACTCAAAGATGGCGGTTGTCGTCCGAAGGTTCTTATCGATTCGTGCCGGCACGCGATGCGGACCCTGGAGATAAACCTCGCGGCATACTCGAAAGTTGTTGTCCGCGCAAAAACGGGAAAAATCCTGAACGGTCAGCGGTCGGGCGCGGGGAGCGGAATCCCAGGGCTGGGGCAGACCCGGCGCCATCGGGATACGCCCGGTCAATAACAAGTTTAGCCGGCAGCGCCAGTGCCCCCAATTCGGGAAACTGACGATCGCGCGCAAGCCGACCCGGAGCATTTCCTTGATGATAAATGCCGGATCGTTGAGATAGGGGATCGTGTAGCTTAGTATGACGGTATCGAACGACTGGTCAGGATAGTCCCCCAACCCCTCCTGCAGATCGCCCTGGCGCACGCTGATGCCCTTGCGGACGCATGCCAGTACCCCCGCCTCCGACAACTCGACCCCGCGCCCTGTAATTTCTCGGGTGTCCAGCAGGTATCGCAAGAGCGTCCCATCGCCGCAGCCCAGGTCGAGTACGCGCTCGCCCGCCCGGATGAAATCGGCAATGGCAAGCAGGTCCGCGCGGAGCAAAGCCGGTTGTTGTCCATTATGGCTCATAGAGTTTCGCTGTGTCAGTGGGGCGTCTCGACATGGTATTGGGCCACGACACGGTCCAGGAAATTCGAGATCAAGCCTGTCATGGTATCGACCTCCAGCAGAAAGGCATCGTGTCCCCAGGTGGACTGTAAATTACAATAACTGACGTCGGCTCCCACGGCGGTCAGCGCGCTGACGAGTTCCTTCGAGTGATAGGTTGGGTAGAGCCAATCGGATGTGAACGAGACGACGAGATAGATGACCCTTGCACTGTTGGCGAATGCCGCCGCGACGTTGCGGTGACCGTTGCTCAGATCGAAATAGTCCATCGCCTTGGTGATATAGAGATAGGAATTCGCGTCAAAGCGCTCGGTAAAGCGGCTGCCTTTATAGCGCAAATAGCCTTCGACGGCAAAGTCCGTGTCAAAGTCATAACCGAAATGCTCGCGTTCCCCCAGCCGCCGTCCAAACTTGAGATGCATGGACGTCTCGCTCAGATAAGTGATGTGACCGATCATGCGCGCGAGCGCCAGTCCGGAATTCGGGCGAGCGCCGTCATAGTAATCGCCGCCGTTCCAATTGGGGTCGGCATAGATCGCCTGGCGACCGACTTCGCTGAAAGCGATGAGCATGGGTGAATGCCGCGCGGTCGTCGCGAGCGGCAGAGCCGCACGTACCCGGTCCGGATAACTGACCGTCCACTGCAAGACCTGCATGCCGCCCATACTGCCGCCCGCCACCGCCAACAGCTTGTCGATGCCGAGATGATCGATCAGGTAGCTCTGGGCGCGGACGATATCCGCGACGGTGACGACCGGGAAATTGAGCCCATAGGGCTTGCCGGTCTTGGGATTGACGGACCCGGGACCCGTCGAGCCCTGGCATCCGCCGATGATGTTGGAACATATCACAAAGAACCTGTTCGTGTCAAACGCCTTTCCGGGTCCGATACAATCATCCCACCAACCCGGATGTGCGTCCGCCGCAGAGTGATAGCCGGCGGCATGCGCGTCGCCGGACAGTGCGTGCAGAATGAGGATCGCGTTGCTGTGCTCGGCGTTGAGCGCGCCATACGTCTCGTAAGCCAGCGTAATGGGACCCAGGGTCTCGCCGCTTTCGAGCGGCATCGGCTCGTCTTCCGCAAACGTAAAGTATTTCCTCTCGACGATGCCGACGGAATGGTCGGTAGGGAGAGCTACCATTGTGTCGCTTAAACTCGTTGAAAGATTTTGGTCCATGTGAGTGTGTGACCGGGGGTCCCATCATTGCTATTGTCATTGCGAGCCCACGTTCTTTGTGGGCGAAGCAATCTCCAATATTGACTTACAGCATCAGCATTGGGGATTGCTTCGCCCCTACGGGGCTCGCAAAGACAGACCGTGTCGGGGATTGCTTCGCCCGCTTCGCGGGCGCGCAATGACAGGCACAGCGCGAAGACCCACCGGTGAAAAGGATTTGTAGTCGTTATGCGCTCGCGAGCGCCTGGTCCAGGTCCCAGAGGATATCTTCGATATCTTCCAGTCCGACACTGAGGCGGACAAAGTCGGGGGTCACCCCGGCCGTGATCTGCTCCTCGGGCTTGAGCTGGCTGTGCGTCGTGCTGGCCGGGTGGATGGCAAGGCTCTTGGCGTCTCCCACGTTCGCCAGATGGCTGAGCAGTTTGAGATTATTGATGAAACGGCGTCCGGCATCGACTCCGCCCTTGATGCCAAATCCCAGAATCGCGCCGGGACCCTTGGGCAGATACTTTTTAGAGAGTTTGTAATCCGGGTGGCTCTCCAGCCCGGGATAGGTGACCCAGGTGACCTTGGAATGCTTTTCCAGGTATTCGGCGACGGACTGGGCATTCTTGACGTGCCGTTCCATGCGCAGGCTGAGGGTTTCCAGTCCTTGCACGAACAACCAGGAGTTGATGGGCGTCTGGCACGCGCCAATGTCGCGCAGGATTTGAACGCGCGCCTTTAAAATAAAGGCGGGCGCGCCAAGAGTGGCATACACCAGGCCGTGATAGCTTTCATCGGGCGTTGTGAAATTCGGAAAGCGACCGCTCGCCGCCCAATCAAAGTTGCCGCCATCCACGATGATGCCGCCGATCGAGGTCCCATGCCCTCCAATGAACTTCGTCGTCGAGTGGACGACGATATTCGCTCCCCATTCGAACGGGCGGCAGAGGTAGGGAGTGGCAAACGTGCTGTCGATCATCAAAGGGATGCGGTAATCGCGGGCAATCGCCGAGACGGCCTCAAACGGAAAGACGTTGATGCGCGGATTACCCAGGGTCTCGCCGTAAAGGATTTTGGTATTGTCGCGGATCGCGCGGCGGAAATTCTCCGGGTTCGCAGGGTCTACGAACGTCACGTCAATTCCGAGGCGGGGAAAAGTATAAGTGAATTGATTAAAGGTCCCGCCGTAAAGCGTGGAAGCGGAGACGATGTG
>JBLMXX010000537.1:0-8202 GCA_050257995.1 Acidobacteriota bacterium
GCATTCAAGAGCCCGGCGCGGATCGTATCTTCCTGGTTGTGCAATGCCAGAGCCTGCTCCGGGCTCTCCGGCGGATTTTTCAATAGAGCAAACGCCTGCCCCTGGGGCTGTTGATTCGCCCTCGCAGTAAGCACCACGCAAGCGAGCAATACGGTTGTTGTGAGTGCCGCGACCGTTCGTGCTCCATGTCGTGCCGCCAGCGTGCGGGCCGCGCGCCACCATGCCCAGAGGCCAATGGCAGGTAAGGCGACCGGCGCGCCGATAAAAAGTGTGGCGCTGTAAAACAGCAGGACAAGACCGAGCACCGAGAACGGCACCATCCCCCATGATATCTTCATGAGGTCGCTCCAGTTGATATTGGGGAGCCACTTCCACAAGTTCCCGATTGCCAGGGCGAGTGATCTGCCCAACTCAATTGAAATCGGCAAAATGTAAAAGGCAATCCACAAACTTGCGTATAGAACTGCAAACATAAAGAGCGCCAGACCGATCACGCGCGCGTACGCCGTCCATGCACTTCGTTCGTCAATCTGCCGGTCCAAGAGTTGCCACAGCAACACTGCCATTCCCAGCATTGCCAATCCCATGAGCTCCGCAACGCCGGGGTTTGCCTCGCGCAAGATAAAAAAGCGGATGGCAAGTATAAACATCAACGGGCCCTCGATGCCATAGATAAGGGCAAGGAGCCGTCCCGGTGACCGGCGGAGCACCGTGAGACCGATGATCACCGCCGCTACCGGGATGGCGGCGAGGATGACCGCAAGGACCAGAAATAGCACGGGGATCGTCCCCAGGCGGAAAGCGACGATCGTTGACGGGAAAAGTTGAGGCACGAAACCCAGCAGCATGAACGCAACAAAAATAATGTTCCACGACCAGAACAGGCCATAGGCCCATCCCCGTGGATTCAAAATTCTGCTGGCAAGTCGAGCAGCCCGGTGTGTCATGGTGACAACTCTCCTTTCAGGTTTGCTGCGACGGTGTCTCGCAGTGCCTGGTAAAGGGCTTGGACCTCGGTCGTATTCGGATCGAGTGCCCGGTCGAATAAGATCGAAACGAGTACCCATTTTTCATGCTGCGGAGACAAATCCGCCCACATGCGCGTGCCATAATCATCTGTAGTCCGGGAGGGCGATTGAAACCAATAGGCAGCGGTAAACAAATTCTTCCCCTCCCGGTCGCCCAGCGAAACAAGACGCACGGGCAGGTCAGGCGCAACCAGGTATGTCGTCGAATCGTTCAACGCCAAACCATAGACCTCAAAGCAGCGTTCGGGACGATGGTGCGCGCGCCAGGTGGCGCTCGGAATGAGCATCAGCGAACCGCTGAGCGAGCCCCATTCGAATCGCCAGCGATCCGCAGAGTCGGCGCCATCGCGCGTAAACCATTCAAGCTCAACTGGTTTTAGTGGCAATGGCTGGGTGATAAGAGGAGCGGGGAAATTCCAGGATATGGGCGGTTGGGTCAATCCGGTTTGTGGTCGCGGCCGGTACGCGAGTGCCAGTATCGAGATTACGAGTATCAAAAACGCAGGCAACCACGTTGGGCGGGGAACGTACGACGGGTGTCTATCGTCGAGGACCGCAGCAGGCACAAGACGCAAGAGGAGCAGCGCCGTTGCACACGCCGCACAAAATCCAAGCACACCGAGCGGAATATGGAGCATTGCTGCGACTAGACTCAAGCCCAAGACAGGACCAACGACGACGAGGGTGCCGACGCGGGCGAGATTCGTGAGAAATAGCAGCACCCCCAGGGCTATGGCGACGAATAGCCAGCGGACATCCAACCGTCGGCGCTCGATCCATGTGGCGGCGATGAGAAACAATCCGCCGGTCCATAAACTCTTGACACCGCTGCATGGCAAGTCCACCTGTGAAACGCCGTTTTCGAAAACAAGAATCGTGTCCACCCCGATGGAGGAGATCCCTACCGCCGTTAATCCGTCACGTACGATGGACGCCGTGAGAATCCGCATTGGATATCCAATAAAGGTCTGCATGTGCTCGCCGAAAGGCAGGGCTCCCACGACCAGCAGCGCCGCCGGCAAACCCTGCCGCCAGCGCGTGGGCTGCATCCAAAGGCCCAGCAAGCCATATCCGGTGAGGAAAAACATGCTGGCGGAGAGAGTGTTGATATCGAAGAATCGCTCGACCAGAAGGTATAGGATGGACCCGCCGAGGACCAGGATGATGGCGGGAATAGAGAGCTGAGGCGAAACGTCTATTTGGGGACGGCTCTGTCCCTGACGCCACTGCAGACCGATAAGTAATAGGACCGCCAGGAGCACGATCTGGTTCGTGCGAAAGTCTTCGCGCGTGAAAATGATGGCGAGATAGTCAAACACCGGGCGATAGAGCCACAACCAAACGCCGCAGATGAGTGCATTTGCAGCAATGCGTGCCGCACGTGCAGGGAATAGGCGAACCGCGATCGCTTCCATCTTCACCCAACAAAGATATGCATAAGTATATTATGTATTATAACCTAATATTCCGGTTTTGTCAATCCGTTCACCGGGAAATGAAACAGGCGAGGATCTCTCCTCACCTGCTCTGCAATCCGTCGCAATCGGTCTACCGCCCTAGCGCCGCCAGCATTTCCTTTACACTTGTGAACTTGACGCGCGGGCGACCCTGCGGCTGACCGCGGGCAACTTCCATCCTGTCTAGTTTTAGCCAATCCTCAAAGGAGCAATATTCGGGCTGGCGCTCTTTCACGAGCGCTTGGACGCTCGCGGGATCGGGCTGGGAGGGGTCCAGGAGTGTGCCTTTCCCCAGGTCCTCCAAGAGCATATTGACCGTCTCAACGGAATCCGGTTTGTTCGTACCGATAACACCGCTGGGGCCGCGCTTGATCCAACCGGTCACATACTCGCCCCTGATCGGCTGTTTTGTTTCCGGGTCCATGACGCGCCCTTTATCGTTCAGGATAACGCCCCACCGGTCTTGGAACGGCACCCCGGGAAGTGCCACGCCCCGATAACCGACCGAGCGAAAGACCAATCCAACCGGTAGTTCCTCGAATTGGTCGGTTGCCTTGGGGCTGAGCGTGCCGGCATCCGTTTTGTAAAGCACATTCCTGACAAGTCGCATCCGGACAACTTGACCCTCTGCATTGCCAATCAACTCAACCGGCGAGACGAGAAACCGGACGTACAACTTGCGCGTTTTTCCGGTGGGCTGGTTATGCGAATAGCCTTGCAGGATCTCGACTTTTTTCCTCAGCGCCGGATCCTTGCTCGAATCTACCTCCGCCTGGCTGAGCGGATCGAGCACCGCTTCCTCCGGTCGCACGAGCACATCGGCATCCTCCAGTTCGCCCAGTTCTTTGATCTCGGGGTTTGTGAACGCTGCCTGCGCCGGGCCGCGCCGCCCCAGGAGATACACCTCCTTGACGCGGCTCTGCCGGAGCGCGTCCAACGCATAATCCGCAATGTCCGTACGTGCCAGTTCTTCCGGTGAGAGTGAGAGGATACGGGCAACGTCGATGGCCACATTGCCGACCCCGACCACCGCCACGCGCTCTTGGGTCAGGTCGAACTGGCAATTGCTGAAATCAGGATGGCCGTTATACCAGGCGACGAATTCGGTCGCCGGGAAACTGCCCTTGAGGTCCTCGCCCGGAATGCCCATGTGCCGGTCGGTTTGAGCACCGGTCGCAAAGATGATCGCGTGATAATGTTGCTTGAGGTCGTCGAGCGTAATGTCCTTGTCGAATTCGACATTGCCGTAGAATCGGAACCGGGGATTCGATGCCAGCTTTTCAAAGACTTTGGTAACCGTCTTGATTTTCTGGTGGTCTGGCGCCACGCCCCCACGTACCAAGCCATAGGGGGTCGGCAGTCGGTCGAACATGTCGATCAGGGCAACCAGTCCCGACTGCTTGAATAGGTGCTCCACCGCATAGAATGCAGCCGGGCCCGACCCGATCAGTGCCACTCGCAAGGGGGTTGCTTCAGTGCCAAGTGTCATGTAGCCTCATCCTTGTACGACCCGAGTTTCAAGCGTTTCAATCTCTCCCTGATATTCGGTTATCTGTGCCTTGACCACGTCCCCAATCGAGATGATGCCTGCCAGTCTTCCCTGGTCCATGATCGGCAAGTGCCGAAAGTGCTTTTCCGTCATAGTGCGCAAGACCGATTGCAGGTCATCCTGGGGAGAACCGGTCACCACGTTCCTGGTCATCACCGCGCTGACCGGCCGGTTCAAAAGGTCTATATCATCTCGAACGGCTTGACGCACAATATCTCGTTCGGAGATAATGCCAATGGGCATCCCGGATTCGTTCACCACGACGAGAGCGCCAATGTTGTGTCGCTCGAGCAAGCGCACTGCTTCTTTAAGCGATCGCTGTGGTTGGATCGTAACGACATTCATCCCCTTGGTCGCGAGGATTGTATCGATTTTCATCGGAATCCCTCCTTCAGGAAACGATGGAACGGTACCATCCGCCGGTACGAATGAGCAAACGTGTATCTCTTTCGCTAGTGTACTATGCCTTCCCCGACCCGTCAATAGCCCGCGTCCACGCTGCTTCCCTGACATCTGCGTTCCCTTGCCTTGACACCACGCGCGGTCTGTGGTAAAACCCAGAACTATGCGAAACGAACAATTGCCGCTGTTTCCGTCTCCAGGCGCTAGAAAATCCCAGGAATCGGAGGCGCCTTCGTCCACGCCGCTCACGACCTCCGCCCCCCTCACGACGAGTTCGTCTCTCGCCTCGGCCATTGGTGCTTTTCACGATCATATGCTCCAGCAAGGACTGTCCCGATACACCGTCCAGGCGTTCGGCGGTGACCTGAACATCTTTCGCAAGCATGTTGGCTCGAACCTCGCGATCAACGAGATTTCCGGGGAGACCCTCCAGCATTTTCTCAACTGGCTCCGCTACGAACGCGGCGTCCCGTGCAAGCCGAAATCTTTCCAGAGGCGGCTGACTTCCCTCAAGGTATTTTTTTCCTGGCTCTACCAGCAAAAGGTCATTGCCCAAGATCCCGCCGCGCCGATTGCCCACCAGCCGGTCACCAGCCCGTTACCTCAAATCCTTTACCCCGATCAGGTTGCCAAACTGCTCGCCGCCGCGCGCGGTCTACGGGACGACGAAAAGACCGATGCCCGACCCTACCTGCTTGTGACGCTCGTGCTTGCCACCGGCATCAAAAAGAGCGAAGTCATGGCCTTGCGACCCGGTGATATTGACGTCTCCGACCCCAGGCTGGGAGTCCTCTATATTCGCTACGACGATGCCCGCAAGCGTCACAAGGAACGCAAACTTCGCCTGCCCGAAGATTTCGCCCAATCCCTGGCACTCTACCGAGAACAATATCACCCACGCGAGCGACTTTTTGAGTGCACTGCGCGCAACCTGGAATATGTATTGGCGGACCTGGCAAAAATGACCGGGTTGGGAGACACGGTCTCATTCGAGAGTCTGCGGTGGACGTGCGCAGTACAAGATTTCGAAAAAGGGGTGAGCGAAGACCATATCCGGCAAAAGCTGGGTCTCTCGACGATTACGTGGGACGAAGCCGGAGAAAAACTGAGACGCCTCGCCACCAAGCCTCTTTAAACGTGTGTTGAATTCCACACCATTTGAGCCAAACTCGATGCCTCTGGACGATTATTTCAAAGTCGTCGCCCGTGATGCCCGATCTTTTGCACGGGTCACCACTCTCCGCACCTCTCACGGAGATATTTCCACTCCCACCTTCATGCCCGTTGGAACACATGCCACTGTCAAGACCCTTGTCCCCAGCGAAATACGCTCCGCCGGCGGCCAAATCATCGTCGCAAATTCCTACCATCTGTATCTTTCACCCGGGCCGGACTTGATCAGGGATATGGGTGGCGTGGCGAGTTTCATGGGGTGGAACGGTCCAACGCTCACGGACAGCGGGGGCTATCAAGTTTCCTACATGTGGCACGGAGGCAAGCAAGTCACGCCCGGCGGCGCACCCACCCGCAAGGCCGGCGTCGTCAAGATCGACGACGACCAGGTGACCTTTGCCTCCCATCGTGATGGGAGCCGCCACACGTTTACGCCAGAGACCTCCATCACAATCCAGAACTCTATCGGCGCGGACATTATTATGGCGTTCGATCAGCCTACGTTTGATAACGCCGAGCGGAAAGAGGCGGAGATTTCCGTCCGGCGCTCGACCGAGTGGGCTCGGCGCTCTAAAGACAAGTGGCTGGAACTGGAAGCGGACCACCGTTGCCCTTACCCTCAATTGCTCTTTGGTATCATACAGGGGGGACGCTACCAGGATCTGCGCCGTGAGTCCGCTCAAGCGATTGTCTCGCTCGAACTGCCCGGGATCGCCGTCGGCGGCGAGTCGGTAGGCATCGTGCCGGAAATATCCGCAATGGCGCTGGATGCCGTCCGCGACCTTGTGCCCCAGGACAGGCCCTTTTACGCGATGGGGTTGGGCGGAGGGCCTGAAGGTTTTCTCGTGGCAGTAGATCGCGGCGTAGACCTATTTGATAATTCTTCCGTCACGCGGATGGCACGTACCGGTCTCGTCTTTCGCTCCGTCGAGAACGGGGGTACGCCAAAGAACCGGTTTCGCTTCGCCATCACGAACAGCACGTTTCGAAACGACCCGCTTTCTCTGGACCCCGGCTGCGACTGTTATACGTGTGTGAATGCCTTTAGCCGCGCCTACATCCATCATCTTTTCAGGAACAATGAACCACTCGCATCGCGTCTGGCATCCATCCATAATATACGTTTTATGCTGCGGTTGGGAGAGCAAATCAGAACGTCCATCGTGGATGGGAGTTATGCAAGACTCAAAGCGAAATGGCTGGATTAGGAGGAATACGGATGTTGTATGGAGAAAAAATGATCGCCGAGTCCGAGTTGGAGGCGGTCCCCAACCCGAACCCGGAAAATGATTACCGCATCGACCTGACTTGTCCCGAATTTACCTGCCTTTGCCCGCGCTCTGGATTTCCGGATTTCGCGACCATCCGGATCAGCTACGTTCCGGATAAGGGTATTGTGGAATTAAAGTCATTGAAATTGTACCTGAACCGCTACCGGAACGAACACGTCTTTCACGAAGCGGCGGCGAACCGGATACTCAACGACCTGGTGGCTCTGGTCAAGCCGCGCTGGATGCGCGTCGTCGGAGATTTTACTGTCCGGGGGAATATCAAGACCATCATCACCGTCGTGCACGCTCAGGACGGGTTTGACCCATCGAATAGCGCCGTGGCAACGGCAATGATTCCCTGAGAGAATTGGGAGAGGGCGGGCTTGACCCGCCCTCTCCCTTATCTATTCTCAATCACCTGAACGAGATCGAGGTTATCGTTGTAGACGAACCTTGCATCAAAGAACGGCTTGTCGAGATCGATAATGCGCGGGAAAAAGACCTTGTCCCCTTGCGGGATCGGCAACCTCGACACCTCGGACACGGGCCACCACTGTAAGGCACCCTCGCGATGGCTCTGGCCCATCTCACCGGAAAAAGTCGTAGCCACATACAGGAAAAGCATCCACTGCCAGTCGGGCTGTGGAGAAACCTCGGTTATCAAGCCCCGGAAGATGAGATTCGCCGCTCTCAATCCCGTTTCCTCTGCAAGTTCGCGCACCGCACATTCGTAGGGCGATTCGCCGATTTCGATTTTACCTCCGGGCGCAACCCATAAACCCAAATTCGGTTCCTTGCGGCGCTGCATCATCAAGACCTGCCGGTCCTTCAGGCAATACACCAGCGTGCTCAATATTGGCACGGACATCCCATTTCCTCTTTGTTGCTCCCGGCTAGACCGCGAGTATGGCGTCTCCATAGGTATAGAACATGTAATCCCGTTCCAACCCGGCCCGATAGATGGACTTTAATCGCTCCAGCCCGATAAACGCTGCCGCCAGGCTCATCACCGGATTCCTGGGCGTGGCGAAATTTGTAATGAGACCATTGATCACCCTGAAATGAAAGGGCGGGAAGATAAAGAGGGTTGCCTCCCCGTTCAGGTCCGTCGTGGCTCGATCGGAATTCTCTAACTGTTGGGCGATAGATTCCAACGCCCGCGTGACCGTCGTCCCGACCGCGATCACCCGTCGGCCTGCCTGCATCGCGCGGCCAATAGACTGCAATGAATGCAGGGTCACATGATAGGGCTCGGAGTCCGGCACATGCTCGTCGACAAATTCGGTCTTGAATCCCTTGAAGGTGCCATAGCCGACGTGGAG
>JBLMXX010000538.1:0-3544 GCA_050257995.1 Acidobacteriota bacterium
GCAATCTGAGCTGCATAAGCAACCACGTCAATAGCGGTTTCACCTTCTTTGCTCAAACTCGAGCCGCGCGGGTAAGACCAGACCACCACCGCGAGACCGTAACCCTTGGCTTCTTCTGCCACCGCGCGCAGTTGCTCGTACATCGCGCGAAAGTTCGAGGAACCGGGATAAATCGTGTACCCGATGGCCGCGCACCCGAGCCGCAGGGCATCGCGCGGGCTCGCGGTCAGGGCAGGCATGGGGTCTTTTTCGTCGTACAGCACTTCGTGATTGTTGAGCTTGAGAATCATGGGGATTTCGCCGGCATAGCGAGGGGCCGCGGCTTCGATAAAGCCCAACGGCGCGGCATAGGCGTTGCACCCCGATTCGATCGCCAGTTCGACGTGATACAACGGATTGTAACCCGCCGGATTCGGCGCAAAACTGCGCGCCGGACCATGCTCAAAACCCTGGTCAACCGGCAGGATAACGAATTTGCCGGTGCCTCCCAGTTTGCCGTGATTGAGCACGCGTGCCAGATTGGCGCGCACTCCGGGATTTTCGTGATCATACCAACTCAGGATTTCGCTGACTCGCTCATTCATGATTTCCTCCTTATTTCGGTAGCCGGCGCTTAAGCGTGACGCGTCAGGACTCGTCGTACGCACAACCGATCATTATCAATTTTATCACCGCATCCTGATTCCGTCAAAGTCGGCGATGGCCTGTCGTTGCGAGCGGTTTTTGCGATGCAATCCCCAATGTTGATCCTGAAAGTCCATGTCGGAGATTGCTTCGGGCTACGCCCTCGCAACACTTGCACCGCACGCAAGTGCAGGTGTGACAAGGACAAGTCGGCGCGACTTTGCCTTATTCTGATTGTCCAAATGACTGACTTGCAGAATTGCAGAAAGTATAATATGATAAACTCGCACTGTCCAAAGTACCATCCAGTCGATGATACTATCGCTTCTCCTCACTCTGACTTTCTCATTCGCATAAACGAGACTGTCTCACTTACCACATCTCCATTTGGAAAGGAGGTGCTGCCATCCAATCGACAGGCTAACCGGTTGAATGCTCGGTACGAATTTTGAAAGATCAAGGGGGAGAAGAAAATGTTTGCACGCACGTACCTACCGCGAAAGGCAACCCTGCTCTTTCTGCTCGTCGTCCTTGGAAGTGTGTATTGGATAGCGGCAGGCTGCGCTCCGGCGCCGACGCCGGTACCACCGCCTCCAACCTCAGCGCCTGCCGCCACCGCTGCTCCGGCGGCCACATCGGCTCCCGCGGCTACCTCTGCCCCGGCGGCCACGTCGGCTCCCGCGGCTACGACTGCTCCGACCGGCGCTGCCGGCGCCCCCAAGCGCGGCGGCACCATTACGATGGTCGCTTGGCAGGAACCGGAGCATCTGAACTGGGAACTAGGCACACAGACGATTCTTTCCGATGTGGCAGATTTCTGGGCTGAAGGCTTGCTCAGTACTAACGAAAAGGGCGAGTTTTTCCCCGTCCTCGCGACCGAAGTCCCTACGACCAAGAATGGCGGCATAAGTGCCGATGGGAAGACTATCACGTACAAGCTCCGCAAAGGTGTGAAATGGCATGACGGTGCCGATTTCACCTGCGAAGACCTTCAATTCACGCTCAAGGTGATCACCACGCCGGGCAACAGCGCGCTACACACCTCGATTTTCCAAGACGTGGACAAGGTCGATTGCCCCGACCCCAATACCGCCGTTCTGAAATTCAAGAATTTCTACGCGGCCTGGCTTACCCTTTTCAACGGCAACTATTTGGCGTATATCTTCCCCAAAAATGCCGGCAAACCCGAAGATCTAAAGACCTGGGCCTACAACCGCAAGCCCGTCGGCACGGGTCCTTTTATGGTGACCGAGTTCGTCACCGGCGATCACATTACCCTCGTCCGCAACCCGAACTACTGGCAGCCGGACAAACCCTATCTCGACAAGGTCATCATCCGCATCGTGCCTTCGTCCGAAGTCGCCAAGCAGTTGATGAAAAATGGCGAAGCGGACATTATGTGGAACAATACCGAAGCGGACATTCCCGAAGTCGAGAAAATGACGAACGTCAAGTTGTTCAGCGCCTTGCAGCCCGGGGGTGAGCGGCTGATCCTGAACTCGGTCAAGCCCGGCGATCCTGCCGACAACAAGACGCCCCATCCGATTTTGGGGGACGTCAAGGTGCGCCAGGCAATCGCCTATGGCATCGACAAAAAGACCATCATCGACAAGTTGTTATTCGGCAAAGCCCTTCCTGGAAGCAGTGAGTTGAACGCCGACCCGTTCAATTGCACCGACATCAAAGCCTATCCCTTTGATCAAGCCAAAGCCAAGCAGTTGCTCGACGATGCGGGCTGGAAACCTGGGTCCGATGGCATCCGCACCAAGGATGGGACGCGCCTGCGCCTGAAATACCAGACGACGACCGGGAACAAACTCCGTGAAGATTCGCAGGTGCTCGTCGTCGAGAACATGAAGGCGATTGGCGTCGAATTCTTCGTCGAGAACCAGCCCTCGTCGCTGCTGTTGGGCGGCTGGGCAGCCAACTCGCCGCGCAAAAAGGGTAACTACGACATCCTGATGTACACCACCAACGCCAGTATTGACCCGCACAGCCAGATGTACAATTACTTTGATTCCAAGTCAATCCCGTCTCCGGATAACCAGGGCGGCGTCAATTACAGCCGCTGGAATGATCCCGAGACCGACAAATTGGTCGAGCAAGCCGGCAGCATACCGGACTGGCCGCAGCGCAAGGACCTTTACTGCAAGGCAGCGGCGCGGGTGGTGGATGGCGCCACACACATCTATCTCTACCAGCGTTACAAGCTCCATAGTTTCAACAATCGGGTCCAGGGTTGGATAGCCACTCCCTGGCTTGGACCCGCCTGGAACGCCGCCGACCTTTGGGTCAACAAGTAGTTGAGTAGTCGAATGGTCAACTCGTCAGGTAGTCGGAAATCGTCCGGCTACCTGACTGTCGACGAATGACTACCCGACCACCCGACCATCAGACTATATGACCCGATATATCATCCGACGCCTCCTGCAAGCGATTCCGCTGCTCTTTGTGATCAGCGTTCTCGTTTTCGCGCTGATACAGATTTCGCCCAATAATCCACTTTCGGCCATGCAGAATAATCCGAACATTTCGCCTGAGGATTTACTGCGGCTGGAGAATGAATACGGCTTGCATGACCCGCTGCCGCTCAAGTACGGCAAATGGCTGGGTCAAACGATAACCGGTAACTGGGGGGACTCGTTCGTCACCCATCGTCCTGTGCTCACCGAGATCGGCGAGAGATTGCCGAATACGCTTTATCTTTCAGGATTGGCTTTCGCGTTCGCGCTCCTGATCGCCATTCCAATTGGCATGATCTCGGCGGTCCGCCAGTATTCCATTTTCGATCACGTCGTTACGACCATTGCTTTCATGGGCCAGTCCATCCCCATCTTTTGGTTTGGGCTCATCCTGATCATTATTTTTTCGGTGAACATTCAAAACCCCTGGGCGGGCACGCCTCTCTTTCCACATCCAC
>JBLMXX010000539.1:0-20140 GCA_050257995.1 Acidobacteriota bacterium
ATCGTGTACCCAGATCACCTCGCCATCGCGTGCCTCTTCCAAGACGGCTTGAGCAAAATGCACATTGACCTGATCGTACACCTGCCATTCGCCCTCGTCATAATGCACTTGACCGAGGAAATAATGGCAGAGGGGCCACAGGGCGTTGTTGGAAAAGCCTTGGTAATAGCCCTTGAGTTGTTCCGGCGTCAAATGGATATATCGCAGATCAAAACCGGATTTTCCAGGGCGGCCCGCATAACGCCCCGGGGGATCGCCCCAGGCCACCCACACGCCCCCTTGCCGCTCGATCATTGGCAAGAGGGAGGTGACCAGTCCGCCCACGGTCTTTTCGCGCTTGAGACCCTGCTTCGTCGTGTGCAAGGAATAGGGACCGCGATTCGAGACGACGATGAGACGGAACGGATAACGCGCCCGCACGGTCACACCTCAACTTCTACCGGTACGGTTCGTTCCGCAAGCAGCGGCTGGATGCTGCGTTGAAAAATCGCCGGCCAGGTCAAGTCCTGGCGTATGTGGCAGCGCAAGCGGTGGGTACCGTCCTGCCTGGCCCATTCCCGAATGCGCGCAGCGACGTGTGCCGAGGCTTCATCGCGGCCAATCTTGTAAACCGTGTTCGCGTCCAGTTCTTCCAACGCCGGCGCCTCGGTCGTAAAGACCGGCTTGCCAATCAAGCCGCCTTCGATGATAGGGAGACCAAAGCCTTCCCGGTCGCTTGTCATTAACACCGCATCGCAGGTCCGATACAACTCGGCGACGACAGAGGCGCCCACCGTCAGTGGGCCGGGAAACTTGGAGGTCCCCTCCGACAAAAAGATGACGTCTGGAGGCAAGTTCAATTCGTGACGCAGGGCCATGAGCTCATGCAGATACGCTTGGCCGTCCGCCGTATGCGGGTCCGGCGGTCCGGTCACGATCAGTTTGGGACGCAGCCCCAGTTTCTTGATCTCGGCGACAATTTCCAGAGCGCGTTTGATGTTCTTCGCACGGGTGATGCGAATGGGCATCAAGAGAATCAGATCCGCTTGCAGGAGTTGAAATTCGTCGACGAGATGTCGCGTCATGGCGCCCAGTCCCAGCAGCGTGTCGGGATCCGTCCCGTTGGGGATAACGCGAATCAGTTCCTCAGAGCATCGGAGGACTTGGGCCAGGACGCGCTGGCGCTGGTGCGAGACGGCGACATAGGCGGTGTCTCGCCGATAGGTTCGTAGGAGGTCCCAGGGGAAACCAAAACGCAGGGACGCTCCGGACATGGGGTTCACGTACCGGGAAATGTCATGCGCCCAGGCGACCATACGGCGGATCGACCCCTGGTCCAGCAAATGGTGCAACACTGTCGTCAGAGGCAAATTGAAATGGAAATTAAAGGCGTTGTGAACGATCAGAAGGTCGGCTTCAGCACAGACCGGTAAGAGCGCTCGCTCGATCCGGGTCTGCAGGTCGCGAAATTCGCGGAGGAGCATCCCCCAACTCAGCCCATCGGCCACATGGAGATTTGCCGGACATTCCGAGTCCAACTCCGGGATTACCACAACTTGTGCACCGGCTAAGGCGTCATCGCTTCCGCCGCGCCCTGTGACCAGCGTTACCGGCAAGCCCGCGTTAAGAAACAGGCGGGTGTGTTGCGCAATCACCTGTTCCACCCCGCCGATGATAGGCAGGGCGGAGTAGTGCAAAATGGCAATACGAGGATTCATCATTTTCCTAATTCCCAAGTCATCTTACGGCTTTACGAGCGGCAGCGTATCGACCGCGCCACGTGAGATCTCTAAGGTTTCTCCAAAGACCCAACTGGGCGGGGCAATACCTCCTATAGTGGCTTCGTACCAGGCACCGTCCTCACTGCGCCCGATCAGGGTGATCTCCTCATCCTTCTTGATTTTGCCCACGATGGTCGCCTGAGTATTCGGCGCGGCCCGCACGTTCACGCGAGCTTCGATCACCTTCGCGAGCACAGGCGCTGCCGTCGCGGTCACTCCGGGAGTCACCAAGTACGAGACGGTGGGTACAGCGATATGGATGGCCGTACCGGTCGGGCCGGCTGCTTTGGCTTGGATCGCTGTTGGCGAGTTACCGGCGAGTGCCCCCACTATGGTATGTCCACCGATGAAAAGCAACGCGGCGCACAAGAATAGGATCACCGCTCCAATCGCCAGCGGGACCCATTCATGATTCCGTGAACGCCTGGAGATTGGTTCTACCATGGGCATGGGTATCCTCCTGTTGATGGTTAGGTCTGGGAGTAACCGGGAGTGTGCAGTAGACGAAGAGGCCTGAGCAGGTGCAATGGGCGCAGCGTTTCATCTCTTTGCCGAGTTTCACTCCAACTTCACTCCTCGCACGATCTCGACGGGTAAACCCCAGAGGGATACCAGGACAGATTCCAGAGTATGAACCCCCGCCTCTTCCAGCGCGGCTTTGACCAAAATCGGACGGCAGTCCAGGAGATTCGGAAACTTGGCGTGTCCTCGCTCGTACACCTCCCTCATCCAATTGGAGCCGCCCGCTTGGGAGAGGGCCACGATACCCATGCGCCCACCCGCGCGGAGTACGCGGCGGCATTCGTGGAGTACAGTCGGGATCTCGGGTGTATCGAAAAGTTCAAGCACAAAGCTCATAAAGATCGCGTCGAAATAGCCATCGCGGAAGGGTAATAGAGTCGCGTCAGCGTTTTCGAAAGTGACTTGCTTGAATAGATTTGATCTGGCGAGGCGCGCACTCGCCCTCGCGAGCATGCGCGGCGAGAGGTCAAGCCCATGCACCCGACCAGACGATCCAGTCGCCTCTGCAATCTGTAGGAGGGTCTCCCCCGTTCCACATCCAATTTCAAGCACGCGGTCACCCTCTCGAATTCGGAGCCCGTGGAGCGCCGTTTTTTTAGGAGCGCGTTCCCAATCCCCCTCCAGGAGATCGTACCAGCCGCTAATGCGATCATAGGTCGCCTGCGCCTGTTGATGTGACCTGGGGACTCGGCTAATGGCCATCCTCCAGTATGGCTCAGGTTTGAGGTTATTGCGTTTTTCCATATTCATCGCTTCCGTTTCAGTGGATCCGGCGTCATTTCGCGTTTGGCGTCGCCATAGCCGCACGAAATTTCGGGATGTCTTTCAGAGAGTACATATTCGGAGCTACGGCCATCAGGACCGCCGGCGCCGCATCCTCTAGTTGCGCGAGCCCTTTTTCGGTCAAGTAAAATTGGAGCCCAACGCCCGCGGGGATATTGTCTACGGCGAGCGGTATCAGGTTGCCGGCCAGTCCTGCCCGATAAAACAAAGCAACGCGTTTGCTGCCTGGCAGCCAAATGGGTTTGTCGTGGAGAAACCGATGAGCCTCATCCCGGGCATCCGGGTTATAGAAATTGATTCTCGCCCAAGGTCGGTTCTGAGAATCGCAACCTGCCCAGGTCAGAACCGTTACGATACGGTCATAAGTAATTCCGTGATTAGCGGTTTTCTCGATGTTGGGCAAAACAAAATAATCCTGCGGATTAGAAACCTCGCCCAGTCCAAAGGTTTTGTAGAGGTTCGATGCGGCAGGCTCACTTCCCGCTCCGTTGACCGGAGCCTGTGCCATCGGAATCGGCACACTTGGAGAAGCATGGGCGCTCGCGGTGGCGGGAATTGAGGGAGTCGCCGCTTGCCCTGGAGCACAAGCAGTGAGGCAGAGTGAGATGCACAGGGTGAGAGGCGCAAAATGAGCCGTGCCTGGAAGGCCGATGGGTATCTGCATGGTTACCTTGATCGGAGCCAGCAACAATAATCGCCTTGCAGAGGTCAGGAGGGGCATCTGACCTGAGGATTGCTTTCTTCTTCGGACGTGCTGATGCTTTCTGTGTAGGATCAAAAACGATGTGTTCGGCTCTGTACGCAATTCCACCTACACTTGTTCAGACCGTTCCACATCCATAACGAAGTCAGTGCGTCCAAGATGCTGCTCGCGTTTTCCTCGGAGACGATGGCGATCACCAGTTTCAATGAATTTCCTCTCGCCTTCCATCGTTCAGGGCCGGGTCAGCAAGTACGCGATCAGCAAAAGGCTGCCGAGTCCAGAAATTCCCAGCAACCCCCAGAGCAACATGGTATCCGCCTCATACTCCAATTCCGGGATGCGGCGGTGAACGGCAGCGGCAATCGGCCTGGCGAAAATGCGGCCCAGCGCCACGGTACAAACTAGAACCAAAATGAGAACGAGTACAAATCCTGTAAGCGGCATGCTTTGTGTCCAGGCGGGTTCCTACATCTCCAAGACAATCTGGCCCCGTCGTAGTTTCAGTATAAACAAAAGTGTACCGGCAACCTCAATTTTGGCTCAATGAACCTAAAGTTTTCCTAAAGAAAAGGCGAGGGCACAATGTCTGAACTGCGTCCTCGCCTGTTGGCGTCCGGTGAAGCAATTTAATTCCGTATCGGCAGCGTGAATGTGAAACGCGCACCCTTTCCAATGTCGCTTTCCGCTTCAATCCGACCCCCGTGGGCCACAACAATTTCGCGGCAGATGGCCAGCCCAAGGCCCATGCCGCGCTTTTCGGGTGGACGCGACTCGTCGCCACGATAGAACTGCTGAAAGACATTGGGCAGTTCATTCGGCGCAATGCCCACGCCGGTATCGGCAACGTGGATCCAAATGGAATCCAGAACCACCCCGGCTTGCACGACCACGCGTCCGCCCCGCGGCGTAAACTTGAGCGCATTATCCAGGAGGTTGGTCAACACTTGGATGATGCGGTCCTCGTCCGCACGGATAATAGGCAAGCCCGCCGGGATCTCAGCCGTCAAATTGACGCCGAGTTGATTCGCGGCGACCTGGAAGTTTTCCAGACAAGCCCGGATCAGGTGCTCGGGGGAGATTTCGGCACAGTTCAACTGCATGGGACGCAGCGCCCGTTTGTGCAATCCCTGCAGCGTCCTGATCAGCCGTTCGAGTCGGTCCAGTTCGTCGGCAATGCCACCGACCAGGGTCGCGTGCATCTCCGGCTCGATCTCCGGATCCTCTTGCAGCGCTTCGAGACCCGCGCGCAACCCGGTGAGAGGACGGGCCAGCTCGTGGGCAATGACTGCCAGTTGCCGCTCGCGAGCTTGTTCGGCCTGCTCCAGGCGTTCAGCCATTTGGTTGAAACTCGCGGCGAGATCGCCCACCTCATCGCGGCTACGAATCGCCACCCGCGCGCCATAATCCCCGGCGGCAATGCCGTGGGCGCTTGCCCTCAGAGCGCTCAGCGGACGTGCAATCGTCAGTGAGAGCACCCACGATAGTCCAAACGCCATGATCACCGTAAGGATAATTCCGGCGATAATCAGTAGACGCAATTGATCGAATTGGGCGCGTACGTCGTTGACGCGATAAGAGAGACGCAACGCACCAATGACCTCGCCGTGGTCCTTCAGGGGGACCACCACGTAGGCGACATCCGTCGTGAAACCGGGACCCAACCCCTGTGCCGTCTCGCCCTTCAAGGCCTGTTCGACGGGGGGCGTATTGTAGTGTGTCCCAATGCGGGAGGCATCTTCCTTCTCGGTGGATGCAATGATCGTGGCATCCTCGTTCAAGAGGATGACCCGTGAGCCGATCAGATCGGCCACCCTAGCCAGGAAGACTTTCGTCGCCTCGAGCTTGGCGGGTACATCAGGGTCGCGCTCAATTTCACTGCGCACGAGCTGGGACTGGTAGACCAGTTGCTGCAAAAGGCTTTGGGTGTAGAAACTTTCAACGCTGTAAAGCAAATACAGACTGAGCAAGGGCAGCAGCAAAAGGGTCGGGACCACGTGGCTGATGGCGAGCTTGCCCCGGAGTGAGCGAATCATACTTCCTCCCCACGCACGAACTTGTACCCCGCGCCGCGTACCGTCTGGATGTACCGTGGATGGCGAGGATCGGGCTCGATCCTCTCGCGCAGCCATCCGATGTGCACATAGAGGACCTGGAGTGCGCCGGCGAATTCCTCGCCCCACACGGCATCCAGCAGGTAATTGGTCGTCAACACATTCCCGGCATTCGCCATTAACAGACGCAGCAATTCGAACTCTTTAGGTGGCAGTTCGACTTTCGCCTCACGCACGGTGACCTCGCGGGATTTGGGGTCCAGCGCTACCTCTCCAACGGTAATGACCTCGTCGGTCGGCGGTGCCGGCTCGCGGGCAATCCGACGCAGGGCCACTCGGATCCGCGCCAGGAGTTCGCGGGTCCGAAAGGGCTTGACGATATAGTCCTCCGCACCCATCTCCAGCCCGACCACCACGTCGGTCTCCTGCCCACGCCCAGTCAAGAAGATGATGGCCACATCCATTTCACGCTGTATCGTTCGCGCAACGTCAAAGCCACTCCCATCGGGCAAGCCAATGTCCAGCAAAATGAGGTTGGGGTGATCTTGACGCGCGGACGTCAACACGCCGACGACCGAGTCCGCGGTTGTAACCGAGTAGCCTTCGCGCTCCAGGCGATACTTGAGCGTGCGTCGAACAAACTGCTCATCATCAACGATCAGGATCTTGTTCATCATTAGTAGACTCACCAATCTGTCGACCCACAGTGGTCCGCCATTTTCGCAGGCATTGAGCTCAAAGGGCCATTAGGTTATGCAAAGAGCCAGGAACGCACAGTTCCTAGCTCATGCTCATGGTCATTCGGTCGAGCACCGATGATGAATTGCACACCGATACTTGCGCCGCTCCGTGTGCCAGGCAAGGTCTATCGACACTTTGGCGTCGTTGCCAGCTTCATTCTAAAATACTACAGCCCACGCTTCCATTTTAGCAGTTAAATATTAGAGCGTCAAAATGTACCCCACACGAAGGGGTTCAAAGCAAATTGGAAGGGTGAGAGATGCCAAGAATCGCTTCGCCCTTAAGGACTGAAGCTTCTCCCAAGCACTTTTCGCATGTCCCCGTGGGGCGTGCGTGAGGAGGCGCTTGTCCTCTCCTTGGGGACGCGTTATAATCATCCTCGAAAGCTGCTCGGGGGTTATGATGTCTCGATTGAGACGGCGTTCGGGCGAGATTCCGGAGCGGTTTCTGCGTCTGGACATGTTCTGGTCGCGGGAAACGGCGGTGATCTTATTCTTGGCGGTTATCACAGGAGTGGGCGCCGGGCTCGGCGCGGTTGTTTTCGTTCAGGCAATTGCTCTTTTGAGCAATTTATCCTTCGAAGGCGGTGTACAAGCCCTCGGTTTTCTCGGTAGAGCTTGTGTTATCATTCTGCCAGCCCTCGGAGGCTTGATGGTCGGTCTGATCCTGCATTTCTTGGCACCCCATGCTAGCCGACGTGGCATCCCGGAAGTCTTGGCCGCGATGGCAGAGCGGAATGGGCACCTCCGTCCGGTCGTGGTTCTTTCCCAGGCTCTAGGCTCAATGATTACAATCGGGACGGGTGGTTCGGTTGGACAGGAAGGTCCTGTGGTTCAAATCGGATCTCAGCTTGGTTCGACGCTTGCAACGATCTTCAAGCTGGATGAAGATTGGGTGATTCATCTCGCCGCGTCGGGAGCGGCTGGCGGCATTGCGGCGCTCTTTGGTGCCCCTTTGGCAGGCACGGCGTTCGCACTCGAGGTCGTCCTTGGGGACATCGCATTGGAAACCTTTCCCACGATCTTGGTTTCTTCAATCACGGCGAGCATCGTCAGCCGGGCGGTACTTGGAGAGTCACCTGCATTTGCGCTGCCAACATTTCAGTTTGAGAGCTTGTGGGAACTGATCCTTTATCTGGGATTGGGGGTGACGGCTGGACTGGGCGCCATCGCAATGATCAAGGCGCTCGAATTCGTGGAAAACGCGTTCGACACGGCCAAGCTCCCCACATTTGTGAAACCCGCGGTCGGCGGATTCGCTTTGGGTGTATTGGGCTTTTTCGTACCTCAAGTATTGGGGGTGGGCTTTAACTTTATCGAGCGGATATTAACTGGAGATTTCACATTCGCGGTCCTATTCATGCTCTTCGTGGGAAAGCTCCTCGCAACCTCTTTGGCGTTAGGTTCAGGTTCACCTGGCGGAGTGATGGCGCCTGCCCTTTTCCTCGGAGCGGCGCTCGGCTACGCTTATGGAGAAATCGCTCGCTCTATTCTCCCGGATATCATGGTGTCGAGCAGCGCTTATTCTATCATCGGCTTGACCGCCTTATTCGCCGCGGCCGCACGGGCCCCATAACGGCCAGTCTGCTGATGTTCGAAATGACTCATGATACCCGCGTGTTCCCTCCTCTCCTCCTCGCGATCGTTATGAGCACCCTCGTCACGCGCTCCTTCCAACTCCACAGTCTATACACATTGAATCTGGACCTGGGCAAATTCGGACGGCTTGACCGTTCTAAGACAACCCCGCGGAACGGGCCGGAGAGCCGAGAGCTTCCTGACAGTGAAGACAACGGTGCACCCCCGAATGTAGCGGAGTGAGCGTCGTTTGGTATCTGAAATCTTGTTCTTCGCTTCGTCGTGGATATTCTCTTACAATCCACTATGCGCTACCTATTCCGTCTGTGTCCCTGCTGGTCGATCCTTCGAGGAAAGCATGCAGTTCCTTTTCGGTCTCGCGCGCGGAGACGAGCATCACGACATCGCCAGCGGCCAGCCGAGTATCCGCATGTGGAAAGATTGTTTCTCCGGCCCGATTGATGGCGACCACTAACGTGTCATGTGGCAGGGGCGCTTCTTTCAGTGTGTGCCCGGCCAGGGGCGAGGATGCCGACAACCTGGATTCATGGAGGACCGTCTCTTCCGGAAGGACGGTGGCACGATGCACACTGCGTTCCAGAGTCGCTTTATAGACCTGGACCACATTGCGCACGTTCAAGCGCCCGATCCGGCGATGATCTTCCAATACCGGGGCCCAACTCATCCCATTCTCGGCCATCTGTTCTAACGCATCATCCAGACTCTGGTTGGGCTCCAAGGTGACTGGCGAATCGGTGAGAATCGTTTTCACGGGGGTCGTGTCCCATTTGGAAGCAGGGACGCGAAAGACCTTTTCGCGCGTGAGCATCCCGACGATTTCATTCTGCTCGTTCAGGACGGTCAAGCCCGCTACCTTTTCGGAGGCGAGCAACGGCTCGGCGGCGCTCAGCGGAGCGTCCGCTTTGATATCTGGACCCGGGGGTTCCATAGCATCCCGGACGAACAAAGATGAAAGGAGCGGGAAGCTAAAACGGACCCGGTGTGCGGGTGAACTGGCGCGGTCCGGTAATTGGCTTCTATAAATCGTATTATCGCCAACCAGCGCGGTGGAAATTGCCACGGCGACCATCGCCGGTGCCAAGAGCGAGAGGTTACCCGTCATTTCCGCGACCATCAGCATCACTGCGAGTGGCGCATGCGCGATACCGCCGAACATGGCCATCATGCCGATGATGACAAAGGGAGTGGGTTGCGGCGGCATTTGCGGCAAAATGCCATAGCCCAGCCGCCAAAACGTGGCGCCCAACATTCCGCCGATCACCATGCCGGGCCCAAAGATGCCGCCGGAGCCGCCTGACCCGATCGAAAGGGAAGTGGCGAGGATCTTGGCAAAGGGCAAGAGGATAATGACCCAGAGCGGCAGTCCAAGCAGTTCCTGGCTCATGGCAATCTGCACCCAGCCGTAACCCATGTGGAGCGCGCTGGGCATCACCAGCCCCATCATCCCTACGATCAGTCCACCGATCGCCGGTTTGAACCAGTTGGGGAGTTTCAGATGATGGAATACGCCTGTGATTCCGTAAAAGCTTCGCGCATAGAGAATGCCGACCAAACCGCTCGCCACACCGAGGGCCGCATAATAAATGAGTTGAATGGGATGCTCGAATCCCAATTGTGGCTGAGCACCAAAGATGGGAGTATAGCCGTAAAAGATGCCATAAACGCTGAAACCGACAATGGAGGCGATCAACGCAGGGATGAGGGCCTCAACTTCCAAGTCGTGGATGTAAAGGATTTCCGCTGCGAGCACGGCACCCCCGAGTGGTGCTCGAAAGATGGCGCCAATTCCAGCGCCGATGCCGGCGGCCACGGCAATGCGCCGGTCGGCGATCCCTAATTTCAGCCACTGACTCAGCAGCGAACCGAACCCCGCCGAAATCTGAGCCGCCGGTCCTTCGCGACCGCCCGAGCCGCCTGAGCCAATCGTAATAGCAGAGGCAATCATCTTGATGGGCGGAATCCGCGCCCGAATCCTTCCCGCTTTGTGGTGAATGGCCTCGATGGCCGCATCGGTGCCATGTCCTTCGGCCTCCGGGGCAAGATTGAAAACGATGAGACCCGAAATTAATCCGCCCAGAGCTGTGACCAGTGGCAACAGCCAGGGGCGCTCCATGGCAACCAGAACCGGCGAGCCTTCTCCGACCGGTGCAGGAGGGCGATAGCCGACCAGGTAACCGAGAAAGAAATCCGTGCCGAATTGGATCGAGAGGTAGAATGCGACGGCGCCGAGCCCCGCCACGATGCCAATGGCCGTGCTGAGGAACAACCATTTCAGGAGATAGCGCTGACTCTCAAAACCACTCCCCATGGGAATGGCCCGCCGCAGCCAAGCCGGGAGGCGCCGGCCCGGTCCCGGCGTACCCAATCCTGATGATGCGTTGACGTCTTGCACTTCCGAACCTCCATGATGAAAATCTTTTTCCGATGTCTTCGATTATACATCCAAAGCGCATGTTTGCAGCAGACGCGGCAGGCATGCTCTCGCAGAATCGAATAACCGGCGTCCCTTTTTGAATTGGACTCGGGATCGCGCGATACAGTCACTGGCGTGAGACTGGCCCGTTGTATCAAGTGGCGACCAACTATTAGGAGGGATCAAGCACCGGATGACAACCTGGCAGTTACTCGCTTCAGCCTGGATTTGGGATCCTACCGTCATATTCGGGTGCGCGGCGTTGGTCGGCGCTTACGCGTGGGCGACCGGTTTTCGCATCACGCGGCAGGTGCTAACTTTTGGATCCGGCGTTCTCGTTTTATTGTTCGCCCTGGTTTCGCCGCTTGACGTGCTTGGGGATACCTATCTTTTTAGTGCGCATATGCTTCAGCACCTCCTACTGATAGAGGTGGTGCCGCCTTTGTTAATCCTAGGGCTTACCCGCGACCTCGTCACCCGGGTTTTACGTTGGAAGTCCCTGTGTGCGTTGGAGCGTTTCCTCACGCGGCCGCTGCTGGCATGGCTGTTGGGGATCGGGACCCTATGGCTTTGGCACGTGCCGTCCTTGTACAACCTCGCCCTTATGAGCGATTTCATCCATGTGGGCCAGCATCTTTCCTTCCTGATCACTGGAACGATGTTCTGGTGGCCGGTGCTTGGAGTGTATGCCCCACATCGTTTGTCAGCACCCGCGGCACTGGTCTATCTGATGGCGGCGGCCATGGCGAGCACGCTGCTTGGCATCCTACTAGCTTATTGGCCGGCGTTTTCCTACTCGCCTTATCAACATCCTGTGGACTCGTTGCACATTCTTTCGCTCATTCGCCAAGGCTGGGGAGTGACCGCGGGCCGAGATCAGGAAATCGGCGGCCTGCTCATGTGGTTCCCGGGCAGTGTGCCCTATATCAGTTGCCTCTTGGGTATGACCTTCCAATGGCTTGACTCGGCAGAAACAAATGTGTAAGCGAAAGCTCTCGAAGATAACGAGGCAATTTGCTCCCGGTAACTCTGCCCGAGTACTATACCCTACTCTCATTTGTCCGTGATTCTGGCAGTCGCGCTCATGCCCCAGCGCAATCCAGTGTCCGTGCCCTCGCCGAGATCGATCCATACTGTAAAGACCCGGTCGCCGCGGTGTTCGGTAGCTGACGGTGCGATCTGAGAGACTTTGCCGCGGAACGTCTGGCCGGGAAACGCGTCAAGCGTTACGTCCGCACTCTGACCGATCTGAATCTTGGGCGCATCCACTTCGGCGAGATTCGTCGTTTCGAGACGCAATTTCGAGACATCGCCCAAAGTAAACGCGGGAGTTGGATTTCCCGGCACGACAACATCGCCTGCCGTAATGTTCTTCTGCCCGATAATTCCATCGAACGACGCAGTCAATGTATATTCAAGCGCGTTTGCTTTCGCCACGTCCAGCGCGGCCTGCGCATTCTGAACTTGGAGCCGCGCGAGGTCGAGCGCGTCGTTGGTCGGATCGAGCCGCGCCACCGCCGCTTTGGCTTGATCGAGCTGCGCTTGCGCGGCGGCGAGTTCCGCGGCGGTCGGATGCGTGGTCGCGTCGCGATAGGCGGCGTCCGCCGCGTTATAATTGTTGATCGCCTGCTGCAATTGCGCAGATTCGGGTGTCATGCCGATATCCGGATTGGATGCGCCGCCGATGCGGTCATACGCGGCTTGCGCCTGATCGCGCAGCGCCTTGGCGTTATCTGCCTGCGCTTTCAATTGGGCGAGTTCGTCCGCGGTCGGACCGGCGCGCACCTTGTCGTAATTCCTTTGCGCGGCGTCGAGTGCAGCTTGGGCCGCGGCGCGTTCGGCGACGGACGCTCCCGTTTGCAGTTGGTCGAGTTGCTTTTGCGCAAGGGCAACCACGGTCTCGGCTTGCGCAATCTGCTTCTGTATCGCGGTATCGTCCAGCTTTGCCAGCACATCACCTTTCTTGACGCGGTCGCCGATATTCACATTCACTGTCGCGACGCGCCCGCCAACTTGAAAAGCCAGGTCGGCAGAACGAATCGGCTGGATAATTCCATCGGCCGTCACCAGTGTGGCGGAACTTGCGGCGGCCGGCGTGGACGCGGGCGTCGGCGTCGGCGCCGACGCGCAAGAGACAGTAGCGCTGACCAATACGGTGACGAGAAGCATCGCAATTCGAGACATCGTGACTCCTTATGGCTTGAGCCGCGAATCGACTGCGAAGAAGAAAATTTGGCGAGGATTCGCGTCGATTTGCGGACAAAAATTCTCACGTCAGCACTTTCGTAGACTCGGCAAGATTGAGGCGATTGACGTGGCGAATCGCCGGCAGCGCGGCGAGTAGCATCGTCAGCAGGATGCCGAGCGCGGCGACGATGTAGCTGAGCGGCGAAATCACAATCGATAACGCAAACATGTCCGTTTCAAACGCCGCGCCCATTTCATGCGCCGCCAGCGTGCCGAGCACCAAGCCGGGAATCAGCGTAAACGCCCACAGCAATACGTTCTCCAGCATCATCAAGAGCGCAATCTGGCGTCGTCCCGTGCCGATGGCGCGCATCGTCGCGAACTCGCGCTGCTGTTCGAGCACGTTGACCGTCATCGCGTTGAACAAGAGCGCGAACGCCATCGCAATCGCAAACGCCAACAGGACACCGATGAACGCGTAGAAAAAGCCCATGAGCGATTGCCAGTCGTTCTCGATGGACGCCTTGAGCTGCACACTGGAGGCATCCGTGTAATGATAGAGGTTAGCTTGGACATTCTGCGCTTGCCCGGGAGTGACTTGGAGATAGACGCCGTTGAAAAGCAGTTCCGGGTTGTTTGCCCAGTGCTGTGCCTCGTCCAACGAAATGTAGCCGACCGCACTCATCAGTTCGTTCGTCGTGCCGCCGAGGACGAGCGTGCGTGTCGTCTTTTTGCCATTCGGTGATTCGGACGGCGTATCCAATGTGATTCGGTCTCCCACACGCAAATTAAATTTATGGGCGAGGGCGTCGGTGAGGACGAGCTTGCCATCGCCCAATGCTTGCGCCGGCGATAGGCCGTTGTCGAGGGTCAACCGGTGCATCGTCTGCGTCGGTTCGAGCGCGGTCACCGCAATGTCGTCGTCCTGGCCGCTGCCCTTGATCGTCGCTGGAAGCTGGACGATAGGCTGGACTTTCCGCACACCCGGCCAACTCGCGAGACGCGCCAGGGTCGAACGCGTGCGCGAGGCAGGAAAAATAGCGAGCACGTCCCATTGCTCGGTGGAATGAAAGGTGTCTTGAATCGCCGCCCGCATCGAGTCCATCATGCTCCAGGACGCGAGGATCAAGATGAACGCAAACACGATGCCCAAACTCGTCGAGAACGCGCGGCTCCGCACGCGAAAGATATTTCGCAGCGACAAGCGCATCCAGAGCGGCAAGGGCAGAATCCGTTCGACCAACGATGGACCGCCTTTCACAAACGTTTCGCTCGGCGTCGGGCGCATGGCGACCACGGGCGCAAGGCGCGAGGCGTGGTACGCCGGGAGGATCCCCGCGAGCAGTGTGGCACCCAAGCTGAGCACGATGCCGACGAGCAGCAAGTCGGGGTAAACCCGTGTCTGGACAAGCGGAATGCCGAATTCATTCGCGTACTCGGTCGTAATGACGTTGCCGAATGGGATTCCCAGGACAATGCCGACGGCGCACCCGATCACGCCGATGAGGAGCGCAAGCGCGAGATAGTGCGCGACGATCGCGCGGCGGCGATAGCCCAGGGCTTTCATCAGACCAATTTGGGTTTGCTGCGCGCGAATCAAACGCCCGAGCATCACGTACAGCGATGCCGCGGCGACGATCAAGATCAATCCCGGCAGCATATAGCTAATTTCCTGATAGCCCTCGAGGTCGAGCTTGAGCGCAGCGTTCGAGGGCTGGTCTTTTTGCAACGTCGTCGTGAGCAAGCCGTAAGGTTTCAATTTGCTCTTTATCGTTTCGACGAGCGCGGCTTGATTGGCTTCCGGCGACATCCGCACGGCAATGTCATTTACCACGTCACCCACGCCGACGAGCTGCTGTAACTCCGATTGCGGGACAAAGAGCACGGCGAAGGTCCGCGCGGACGGGATCACATCTTGTCGGCTCGCGCTGACGATGAGGTATTCGGGACTGGCGACTATGCCGATGGTCTGGAACGTCTCTTTGTGTCCATTCACGGTCGGCGTGACCGTGCTGCCCGGCGCAAGATGATACACGTCGGCGAAATGCGATTCGAGCAACGCGACTTTGGAATCGCGCGGCGCGAGATAACGTCCCTTCAGGACGAGCACGTCGTTCACTGCCGGATGCTTTTCCGGTGGAATGCCGATTAGCCGCGCGCGAATCTTTTCGTCTTTGACGCCACTCGCGCCCGAGGGCAAATCCATGCCCGCCTCGACAATGAGACGTCCCGTTACCGCGGTCACGCCGTCCAGGTTCGCGATCTGCGTGACCACGTCTTTCGGCGCGGACTGGATCGCGAAGGTAACATTGGCAAAGTGGAGCTCTCGGTAGGTGTGATTGTACGAGGTGCTGAGATCGCGATATGCGCCAATCGTCGCGATAAAAGCCGCGATGCCAAGCGTCACGATGGCGACCAGTGCGATCGTCTGCGCACGCGACGCCCGCAGGTCGCGCCAGGTTTTGCGGAGCAGGACGCGAATCATCTCCACCTCACCAAGCCAACTCGGCGACATTCCGCGGCTGAGCATTCTTCTCAACGTGGACTACGGAGCCGTTTCGCAGTCGCACCACACGGTCGGCAATGGGGGCGATCGCGGAATTGTGGGTGACGAACACGACCGTCGCGCCTTGTTGACGATTCAGTTCGCGAATTACTTGCAGCACCTGCCGACCCGTATCCGCGTCGAGATTGCCGGTTGGCTCGTCGCACAAGAGGACGCGCGGTGCGTTCGCCAGAGCGCGAGCAATCGCCACGCGCTGCTGCTCGCCGCCGGAAAGCTGCGCGGGATAGTGGTCAGCACGTTCGCGCAGGCCGACGAGTGTGAGCAGGTCGAGCGCCTTGGCGCGCAGGTTGTGCCCATTGGTCAGCGCGAGCGCGAATTCGATGTTTTCGGCGGCGGAGAGCGTAGGGATAAGATTAAAGAACTGGAAGACAAAACCAATCTTGCGGCGGCGATAGTCGGTGAGGCGCACTTCGTTGTATCCGGCAATATCTTCGCCCTGGACGATGACATGCCCGCTCGTCGGCTTATCCAATCCGCCGATCAGGTTCAGGGTCGTGGTCTTGCCGCAGCCGGACGGGCCAAGCAGGATGATAAATTCGCCAGAAGCGATGTCGAGATCCAGCCCGCGCAGTGCGTGGACGGTGACCTGCCCCATCGGATAATTCTTGGTGACCGCTTGTAGTTGAATGAGTAGCTCAGGCAATGATCCCCCTTCTCTATGTCCGTTCCAGTCCCGCCAGGAGCAATTGAATCCCGGATTCGATTTGCGCTTCCAGGTTGACCAACTTCGGATCGAACACCCATAGTAGGAGCGCGCCCTCGACGATCGCTCCAAACGAAATGCTCACTTGCCGAGCGTCCATTTTGCGAAACTCGCCGCGCGCCATTCCCTGCTCGATGACGGGTATGAGACCCGCCAAATAATTAGCAAGGTACTTTTTCAGGACGCGTTGAACCGTCTTGTTGCGGAGAGCGAGTGTATAGAATTCGTAGGTGATGGGCAACAGGCGCGTCATCTGGCGGATTTCCGCGAGGGTGAACTGAGCGAAGCGCAAGAGGCGGTCGTGCGCGGACCCTTCCGCTTCTGGCAGCGCGCGGATATCCGCCAACTCGCGTGCAAACAAATAGTCCAGGATCCCGGCGATGATTTCGTCTTTACTCTTGAAATACCAGTAGAGCGCACCCTTGCTCAAACCAGATTCGGCGACGATGTCGTCCATGCTGGCTTTTTGAAAGCCGGCGCGGGAAAACACTTTCATCGCAGCTTCGAGGATCTGCTGCGTACGCTCTTTGCTGACGTCCGGACGCGGCGACGTGCTTCCTCCTAATAATAGACCGACCGGTCGGTCTATTGCTGAACTATAGAGCATTGAGAGGGGAATGTCAAGGGGGCGAATTGACTCATCAAGAATGTCGGTGAAATCAATTCGTTGACTCACGAATAAATGTCGTCCAAATTCGTTCGTTGACTCACGAATGAATGTCGGTGAACGTGCGGCTCGGTTTCAGCGCCGCCAACCGCCGATCCAATTCCACCTTCACCTTCGACAAGCTCAATTGGGCGTAGAGGGCTCTTAATTTGGCTTTCTCCGCCCGACTGAGCGCAGGGCAGTCCAGGAGGCGTTGATACGGCGTCTTGGGGTCATCGTAAATCCGCTTCACTTTACTCCCCACCCGCCGTTTAGCTTTGAGCTTCATTACCGGCTTGAAAAAGTTCACGTAGATGCGGGCGACGTCATAGACGGCATTCAACTGATCCACCTGCTTCTGAGTCTCATAACGTCCATAGCCCACGAGGTGACGCACCACCGACCAGTTCTTTTGCTCCACGCGCGGATTGTCATTCTTCTTGCCAGCGCGACTGCGGGTGAATTTGAGCTGTTCAGCCTTGCAGTACCGATACAACTGGTCGTTGATGAATTCGCCGCCGCTGTCCGAATGGATGCCCAAGAGCCGGAAAGGCAAATCGAGGCGGGCACATTGGAGTTCCTCCAGCACAAATTTCTGGGCTTTGGTTCGCACGGCGCAGGGTTCAATCCACTGGCTGAATGCATCGGCCATATCGAGCGTATAGGCAAATTCGCCGCTGGCGTTCCCGCCGCTGTGATCGACCAAATCCACATCCAGATAGCCCGGGAGGGCCGGATTCCGCTCGGCGAACGTCCGCACCGGGATCCGGTACTTGAGCAGCGTTCCGGGTTTGGTGAAGCCGTGCCGATGTTTCCCTTTGAGCCGTCGCGGCCGTCGCAGCCGATCCATCGTCGCAGGACTCATTTCCAGCAAGTGCTGAGCACACGTCTCGCTGATGTCCAAGGTCCCGTCCGCCCGCAGCCCTGGGAGCACCAAGGGGATTTCGGCTTTCAGTAATTTGGAGCACATCCAATCGAGCAACTCGCCAAGATGTTCCAAGGCAGCGGCATCTTCTGCCGTGTAGTAGCGAGCGCGCAGATGCCGGATCGGTTTAGTCGTGTAGAGGTAATCGCCGCGTAACAATCGAATGGCATAATCCCGATGGCAGCCGCTGGTCTGCGTGAATTCATCGAGGATCACGCCCTTGCCTTTTTTGCTGGCTCGGCGATAGCGAGCTTGCAAGGAACGCAGGTACGCACGGGAAGGGCGATTGTCCATGTATTCCTCCTGTTGGGGTACAACATTTGGAATACATTTTCCCATGAGTCAACGAATCCCATTTCACCGACATTTATTCGTGAGTCATGCGGTTCTTTCACCGACATTTATTCATGAGGCAACACGCAAGTCTTTGACTCGCTAGCTGCTGAGCATTAACGGCTGGCGATTTTTATTTTCTTAAAGGGGTGATCGGCAGCCATCTAAAAACAAACGGGGGCAATCTAAACCAGGTTGAATGATCAAGAAAGAGAGGCGGAGATGTTCGGACACAGAAGCACAAGGGACGGCAAAGCTAATGGGGCAAGCACAATGAAGAGAAAGGCTTGCCATGTGATTGACCTAACCAAAGTGCCATACATGTCATTCGGCGCCGGTGTTGTCAAGGGCAACCCGAAACGCTGTCTAAGGTGTGGCCAACCGATTAAAAAGGGCGAGCCTTGGCGAACATACACGTCGGCTGAGGACCCAGAATATGGCCGCTACAGTGTGGTTGTACATTCACATTGCGGCACAACCAACCAGCCGTAGATGCGAAACAGCGCCATGCGGATGTAGTGGGAGCGATTAACATCGCTCCCACCCAAAAACCAAGTGATGCCCAAACAGGGTAGCGTTGTCGGCAATCATTAGGAAAGGAGATACTATGAAAAGTAAACAACTCACTGAGACCCTTATCGGCGATAGCAATCCGAAAACGATAAAAAAACTCTGTCTCATTCCCTATTTACGTGTGAGTACCGATGAACAATCACGCAGCGGCTATGGATTGGATCGGCAAATTCGCGCGGTGGTCGAATACGGCAAGCGAATCGGCGCACAGTTGGTTGGCGATCAATATCTTGATTTGTGGACAGGGCTGCCTGTCGTCGAACAAGACGGTATATGGGTCTTCCGTTTCCCCGAGATGATTGACAAATACAAAATCAGCGTCCAGCACGAGATAGACCCGATACCGGGCTACATGGATGACTACACTGGCACCGTTGCGCCGGAAACACGACCGGAAGGGCAGAAGGTATTTGCTATTCTGCGCGCTGGTGGCGCCGATGGGTTTATTGTGGAAGAGATGTCGCGTCTCGTGCGTCCGAAGGATGAAGGCGACGAATGGGATATCGTTCCCCTGTTGCGCGGACTGTCCAAGCTGGATAAAGAAATTCATTGCTCCAATGACGGCAGAATTGGCACATCGTTTATGGAACTAATGATGGCAGTATTCAAAGCCAAAGAGGCGGGCGATGCGCGCCGCGATACCTTGCACAAAACTTGGGTTGCGCGCTTGGACAAGGTACGCGTTCACAATAAGGTTGTTGGGTCTGGACGTTCGGCCCGCTTCGGGTATAACTTTGTGTATGACGAACAAGGCAAGGTTATGGGATACGAAATATACGAACCAGAGGCAAAGATTGTGCGCCTAATCTATCATTGGTATGTTTACGGCGACGGGGATAAAAAGTGGTTGAGTGTCGCTGAGATTGTGGCGAGGCTTAGGGAAATGGCAACGCCCACGCCGACCCAATGTGCAGAAGTAAAAACGCGCAACGGGAAAGAATGGTCTAGGCAAACCGTTAGGCACATTCTTCGACAACGTATTTATATCGGGGAATATCGGTTTGCATCCGCAACGCACAACAAAGTACCTCCCATTATTGATCGTGACCTTTTTGATAAGGCACAAAAAATTATCGCGTTACACGCTCGCCTTTTATCTAACAACAGTAAGCACCAATATCTGCTAACCAAGCGAATCCTTTGCACTTGCGGTAGGCATCTAGTTGGGCATACACGCACGGACGGTAGCCAATCCTACTATTGCACTAACGCCGACAGGAAAGAAGACAGACAGGTGGGGATTTGCAATCAACGCAGCGTCAACGCAAAGGCTTTTGAAATTATCATATGGCAGGGACTGAAAGAGGCGTACCGCGATCTTGGCAGATTGGAAAAATTATTACGCAAGGCCCAGGGCGATCAAATTGAGCGTTCGCAACCATTGCGCGACCAACTGAGAACCGTAGAGGAATCACTAGCCGACGCCGACGAGCAAGTCAAGTCATTGGCCGAGGGTTACACTAAATAGGACTGCATAAATCATGCAACAATCTTCAGGACAGTAGTCGGGTCTCTGGCCAGTTCAGCGAGAAAGCGCTGGACGGCGTGCATCAAGCAGACCATCGTCTTGAAGAAATAGTTATCCGTAACGTTCCGTCGAAAATGACGCCACACCCGTTCGATGGGATTCAAGCGT